>CACXQO010000172.1 GCA_902769815.1 uncultured Bacteroidia bacterium
TTCATATTGTTGAGATTTTGTGATTGTCTATGTTGAAAAACGCCACAAAGATAGTAATTTGTTGAATTGAATCATGTTGAATTGTTGAATTGTTTACATCCCGTTAATATTCAAACACTTATCCGACAACAAACGACAACAAACGACTGCTGTCGACTACAAACGTTTAATCAACGGCTTTGTTTTGGAGGGTTTTGCATCTTTGCAACATAAATCTGAAATGAGTATGAAACAATTCGAATATGTGCCAGAAATACGGTCAGAACTTGGCGCAATGACAAAAATGGAACTCCGTAGATATGTGCTTGATTATTACAAGAACTATCTGAAAGGCAAAGAAATAATCAATAACGACACAGGTATCACCATCCATTTTTCCATGACTTCAGGAAGGAAAACGGCTATGGGTGAAGCCATGTATCAAAAAAAAGCCGAAATGGTCAGGATTTTGCCTGAGTTGGTGAAATATGCCCTCTACAACAACTTTGGAAAACGCAAACCGGATGAAAGTGAGGAAATTATTGGATATCTGAACTTTAAAGGGCGTTGCAAACTTGATGGCAAAACCGAGAATGTGAGAATTGCAGTGCAGTTTCAACGAAGCGCGAAGTTTTATTACAACATCGAAGTAAACATGATCAAATGAAAACGGATGGAAATCTAAAGAGTCCTGTTTTCGGTGTTCTCTCATCCCGATTTCCACCCGTAGAGTTTGCCGCAGAATGCAGGAGGTAAGTCGTACTGAAACGATAAGCCACCGCGCGGACTTTCGGCAAGTCATACCTGATTCCTGACTTAAATCTGCCTGCAAAATTACAAAAAATCCCAAACCCCACAACAAAAATGAAAAATTATTCCTACTTTAGCCAAATGAACGCAATACAAAGCATGGCAACAAACCTTTGTGAACCAGAAACTTGAATTCGTCGAGGAACTGGTTCTTTTCACCGACTCGCACATTTTCCTCACGGGGAAGGCGGGCACCGGCAAGACCACTTTCCTGAAAAACCTGCCGTTGAAGACCTACAAGCGCATGGTGGTTGTGGCGCCCACGGGCGTGGCGGCCATCAACGCGGGCGGACAAACGATTCATTCGTTTTTCCAACTGCCTTTCGGACCACAAATCCCCGAAAACGCCCAAAACACGATGGCTTGGGGCAAAATGTCGGCCAAGTCAAAGGCGGCGCAACTCCAGAAACTCAACAAAAAGAAAATCAACCTCATCCGCAGCCTCGACCTGCTCATCATCGACGAAATCAGCATGGTGCGTGCCGACGTTTTGGATGCCATCGATGCCGTATTGCGCCGTGTGCGCCGCTCGTCGAAACCCTTCGGCGGTGTGCAGCTTCTGATGATTGGCGATGTTCACCAACTTGCGCCCGTTGCGAAACAAGAGGAATGGGAACTGCTTTCACCGTATTATGAAACGCCGTACTTTTTCGGCAGCCAAGTGCTGAAAAATGCGCCTTACATTTGCGTGGAATTGGAGCACATCTACCGCCAGCACGACGCAGATTTCATCACCTTATTGAACAAGGTGCGCAACAACCGCATGGATGCGGAATGTGTGCGCCTGCTCAACACGCGCTTCAAGCCGAACTTCGTGCCCAAAGACGATGAAGGCTACATCACCCTGACCACCCACAACTACCAAGCCGACCAAATCAACGAGTCGAAATTGGCGGCCATCAAGGAGAAGCCCGTGGTTTTCAGGGCGGAAGTGAAAGGCACTTTCCCCGAAAACACCTACCCTACCAAGGAAGAACTGACGCTGAAAATCGGGGCGCAAGTGATGTTTGTGAAGAACGACCCGAACCCCGAAAAAGCTTTCTACAACGGCAAAATCGGGCGAATTGTAGGCTTCAACGAAAAGGAAGGCACTGTCACCGTGGAAAGCGGCGGCGAGCAGCTCACCGTGCCGAAACTGACTTGGCAGAACATGGAATACGCCATCAATCCTGATAATCAAGAAATTGAGGAGAAGGAAATCGGCAGTTTCACGCAAATTCCGCTGCGTTTGGCGTGGGCTGTCACCATCCACAAAAGCCAAGGCCTGACTTTCAACAAGGTCATCGTCGATGCGGGACAGGCTTTCGCGCACGGGCAAGTTTACGTCGCCCTCAGCCGCTGCACCTCGCTCGAAGGCATCGTCTTGAAAACCTTCATCACTTCCAACGCTTTGGTCAACGACTATTCGGTTGACCAGTTCGTTGAAACCCTTCCTGAAAAGGAACCCACACAGGAGAAAATCGACCTGTTGCGCCACGATTATGAATTGGAAACCATGCTCGAACTGATTGATTTTGAAGGAATTTACAATGATTTCGTGAAACTCGTGAAGGTTTGAAAGCCAAATCCAGAGACTACATGCCGAAGCACCATCGTGCGAGCAAAATCCGGCCTTGCAGGATAGATTAATAAAAGGTGTAGCCTATTTCGAAGAACACTTGAAAGCCATTGCCAAAGGCCTGTTTGACTTGCCTTTCAAGACCGACAACCAAGCCGTCAACGAGCAACTTACGGATGCCTTGAAGCAACTGAAAGAGGACATTTACCTGAAAGCCTGCTGCCTTGATGCCTGCAAGAACGGTTTCAGCGTCAAGGAATACCAAAAGACCAAGTCGGTGAAGGCGATTGAGGCGGAAAAGAGCGAGAAGAAGAAAGTGGAAATCAAGGATGACGTGATGGACAAGAGTCCGTTGTATGCCCAATTGAGGGCGTGGCGTTCAAGGAAAGCCGATGAACTCGAAACCGAACTCTATACCATCATTCCCAACAAGCCGCTGAAACTCATTGCGCAAGAGAAGCCCGTCACTTTGCCCGCCTTGAAGGAAATCGAAGGCATGGGACCCAAGCGAGTGAAGGCTTTCGGTGCGGAAATCCTTGACATTGTGTTGCGTTTCTTGGGTGAAAACCCGGAAACCGCCGACCTTGGCGAAATGCCCGAAGAACCCAAGAAAAAGGCCAAGAAACCGATAGGCGAAACCTACCGCATCACCAAGGAGATGTTCGACAGCGGAATGTCGGTCAAGGCCATTGCCAAGGAAAGAAAACTCGCCGAAAGCACGATTTACAGCCATTTGGTGCGCTTTGTGGAGCAAGGCGTTCTTGAAGCATCACAATTCGTTGAGAAAGAGAAGTATAACGAGATTTTAGAATACTTTGAATCCACCTTCGACCCGCAAATCAGCATGGCGCGTGAAGTGCTTGGCGAAACCTATAATTATGGCGAAATCAAGGCCGTGCTCGCCGAATTGGAGCGGGAGCATTTCTTTGACAACCAACCAAATGAGGAGGATTGATTACGGATTCGGCAACTGCCCCTGCTGTGGCACAATGATGGCGCAGATGATGTAGGCCAAAAGACCTGCTCCGCCCATGAAAGTGAAGACAATCCACAACAGACGAATCAATGTGGGGTCAACATCGAAGTATTCGCCAAGTCCGCCGCACACGCCGCAGAGTTTCTTGTCGGCCATCGAACGATAGAGTTTCTTGTTCATTTTGCTTTTGTTTTTGCGATAGGCCGCAAAAGTACACAATATTTTTCGCATGAAGGTTGTTTTGCCTCCATTCTGCAATAAACTCTGAGAAATTGCTGTTTATTCTACCAATTACAACTCAATTCCTCCTTCTGCTGGCAGACGGAAAAAGAAACGGTTGTTTCCGTTAATATTGGTGATGAAAAAATCGGATTGTGAAATCAAATCATAACACTTCGGACAATTTACGGTATTTCAACTGATAAGGCGGCGGAGTGTAACATCCCGGCTTGGTGCGATAGAACGTCACTCGCTTCTTGCTGTCAAGAACATCGCCATTCTGTAAGACCTTAACCCGTTTGAAGTCCTCTATTTTCACATCTTTAAGATTGAACATATCCGATTTCCTTTTGATAGTTACGCTGCAAAATTACGAAAAATTATCGAAATAGACAAAACGAGGCGGTTTTGTGCTTCCCATTGTTCTTCGGATTCTGCGAAATAAGCCATCTTTGCCTATTAAATTCAGCGAAACGACGATAAAAAAGTTTGTAATTATTAGACATAATTCATTGATTATCAGCATTAGTTTATTACAAAAGTTTGTAATGACCGCTTGGTGCGTAAAAAAGACGGTTTTTAGTTATATTTTTGCAATGGAAAACCGGACACAAAATGAAAAGTCTATCGTTCAAACTGAAAAAACGCTTTTTGCTCCTCCTCGCGGCGGTTTTGCTCCTACCTGCCTGTAACACTCGGAGCAAGACGGAACGGATGCAAGCCGTGGTAGCGGAGGTGCGCGCCAAATACAAGGCCTACGAGGACATCAGCCAAGACGACCAAATCTTTGAGGCTTACGACTACTTCGTGCGCCAAAAGGATTACAGAAATGCCGCACCCGCCGCGCTATACAGCGGCTGTGTGCGCCAAGCAAAAAAAGAGTATGAGTCGGCGATGAACTGCTACAAAAAAGCGGACGAATACGGTCGCGTGGTCGGCGACTCGGTGAGTGCGGCCTTCGCGCAATATTATATAGGTGACCTGCTCAACAACAGCGGCCACGAGGCCGAGGCCATCACAAATTACAAGGCCGCCGCCGAACTGTGGGGCGACAGCCTTTCGCGCAAGGCCAACAACGCCGTGGCAATGATGAACATCGTCATCGATGAATATGACAGCGCGTTTGTCTACCTCGACCAAGCCTTGAATTTGGCGCAAACCGCTGGGGACAAGGTCACCGAAGCCTCGGTTTGGAACAACTATTCCGTTGCCTATCAACTGCTTGATGAGAACGATGCCGCCTTGGACTGCCTGCGCAAAACCTTGCCTTTGGTGGACGAAAAACGCCGTCCCATCGCCTTGCTCAACCTCGCCAAGGTGTATTTGGCCTTGGACGAGCGCGACTCGTTAGAATACTATAAAACACGGATGCTCAGCGCAATAGAGGAAGTGGAATGTCGGCCCGAAACACAAGCCGCCGTTTATGGGTTTTTGATTAAGGATGCGCTCGCCGTGGGCGACTATGAAAGTGCCTATCAGTTTGAGAAACAGCACGAAAAAGTCGCCTTGGACTTGCTTTCCGACCAAACCCAAAGCTCCGTCCTCGAAATCCAGAAGAAATACGACTTTGAGGCGCAGGCCAATCAGCACAACCGCCAAATGCTCTCGCGGCAAAGGCTCATCATTGTGCTCACCATCGTCTTGATTGCCGCCCTGGTTTTGGTCACCATTTTGATTCTCAATGCCTTGAAAAAGAAACGCATTGAGGCCGAAATCAATGCGAACCTGCTGGAACTGAAAAAACGTAACGCGCAGCAACAGCAAGCGCATTACGAGATGCAGGCGCAATACGACAAACTACAGAAACAAAACGCGCAGCAAAGCGAGCTACAGGCAGAATTTGGCGACAAGCTGAAAGATGAATACTTGCAGAAATGCAACATCATCCGCTGTTTCGAGGTGTTGTCGCGCGACAGAAGCAATGCGATGGCTTTCAAGGACTTGGAACATTCGCTTTTTGAAGGCGAAGACCATTGGGCAGGTTTCGAGGCCGCTTTCGAGGGGGTGCATCCGGGCTTCATCGCCTTTGTGCATAAGCAATATCCCGACTTGACCGATTTGGAGTTCCGCTACTGCCTGCTCTCGCATTTCAAACTTTCGCGGCAAGAATATGCCGATGTGCTCGGTTGCAGCGTCTATAATGTCGATAAGGTGAGGGCAAGCCTCAACAACAAAATGAAAGAAAATGAATAAGACCATGAAATACAGATATTTAACATTAGCTATTATTATCGTCACCGTCTTGATGACTAGTTCGTGTAAAAAGTTCAATCCTTTCGAACAACGTAAACCCACGATGGATTATGTTTCCGGCGAAGACAAGGACAAAATCGACCTGAAAGGTGCGCTGATGAAACCCGAGATGCGATACGTCAATATCTATGCGGAATTGGTGGACAAGACGGTTTATGTCTATTTCAACGAGGCCGTTGAGCCATGTCTCATCACCCTTTCCGCCGAGAACGAAGACGTGCTGTATGCCAGAAACGTGCAGAAACAGTATCCAGCCACGTTACGCATCTTCATGGAGAACGAACCCACTGGCGACTATCGGCTCTACATCACCAACGGTAGCGAAGAAGCCTCGGCGTGGTTCCATTTCGAGAACGCGGAAACGCCCAATCGCGCCCCTGTGCCCATTGAAAGCGATTAAAAGATTCAAGATTTAAGATTTAAAAATTTAAAATTCAATAAATTATGAAAAAACCAATTGTAATTGCTTTGGCTCTGGCCTTATGTCTGCCAGCCATGGCGCAACAAGAAAAGGAATGCTGCATCAGCGATGAGTTCAGCATCGGCTATGGCTTCCATCCCGTGAGCGGGGATGTGTTCGATTTGGAAAGTTCTTGCTTTCGCCATCATTTAGATAAAGTGGGGGCTTTTTATGGCGCTTATACCCATTTTTTCAATCAGGTAGTCGGCGTGGGCGGCACTTATTGCTTCGACCCGAGAATCATCGACTACACCTATAACGGCATCCTCACCAACAACCCTTTGGTTTGTTCGCTCAACGAGTCGTGCCATTCCGTCATGGGACACTTGAAACTTAATTGCATCAACAAAAAGCACTTCGTTCTTTATACCAAGTTTGATGCTGGCGTATGCTTTTGGGGATACAAACTAAAAGAACACCAACCTGAACTATTTGGTGTGGAACTACCTGCCAAACATTTCAGTTTCGCATGGCAAACTGCCGCTGGCATTGAGGTTGGCAACGAGCGCATCGCCGGCTTTTTGCAATGCGGCATCGGAATGGAAGGCAACTTTAGCATAGGAATTAGATACAAACTTAAAAACAGAGCACAATGAAAAAGATATGGACAATTGGCATGATGCTCCTTTTGATGAGTTCATGCGTCAAACATGCAGACATCTACTTGAAACTGTCAGAAGAAGACGCGGCAGCCATCCCTTATCGGGAAGGGCAAACCGTGAAATTCCTCGACCAAAATGGCGACACGGTGACCTATGAAGTTACCCGCGACGAAATCTATCCCTACAATGGAGAGCAATACATCAACGCCATCCATGGTGGAGACGTAATGCACCCGGCACCTCATTCGACGGAGTGCTATGCCCGCACGGTAATACTCTATGAGCAATCATACGCAAACCACATGTGTTTCACCGTGAAGCCTGGAAAGGAGTTCTCATTCTACTTCATATCCAACGAAGGCGAACTCAATTTGGACATGTATCTGCCGTCCGTCAGCTCCTATACTATCAATGGCATCGACTACGAGCATGTTCACCACGAAATTCTATACAGCCATTTCACTGGCGAGTTGCTTTATGACTGGTATTACAACGAAGAGTTTGGACTGTTGTCTTTCACCAAGGGAGATTTCTCTTTAACAAGAATACCATAAACCACAAAAAACATGAAAACCAAACACTTATCATTATTCGCAGTCTTGTTTGTCACTTTGATAACGGCTTCTTGCCGCAAGGAACCTAATACTAACGACCTCATTGACGACAAAGACAAAATCGACATCAAAGGCTCGCTTTCCAACGGCGACATGCGCCATCCGAACATCGAGGCGGGCTATTGGGGAAAGACCGTCTACGTGTACTTCCACGATTATCTGGGTGAGTGCGTCGTCAGCATCAGCAACAGACAAGACCACGTCATTTTTTGCGACACCGTAACTTCGGGATACAACACAGGAACGCGATTCTATATGGGCGACCAACCCTTGAGCCGCTACCACCTCGTCATCAGCAACGGCATCGAAAAGGCCGAGGGATGGTTCAACAACTTCCGCATCGTGGCGCACAAGCCTTAATAGAGGATTCAAGATTCAAAGATTTAAAATTCAAAGATTTAAAATTCAATTAATTATGAAAAGAAACTTCTTTTTGTTTGGATTGCTACTTGCATTAGGTGGCCTCCACGCCCAAGAAAAAGGCCAGTTTGTGCTTCAAGCCGAAGCCAATGCAGGCATTTTGTTCTGCTATCCTTATCAAGGCACTTTTAATTCAATTGACCTTTTTGGCTCGATTGGACCTGTTTTCCGCTACCAAGCGGGTGAGCATTGGGGAATTGGCCTCGGAGCCAATTATTGTCTTCATGAGTGTTTCCAATACTTGCCCGTTTTTGTCGATGCAAAATATAGTTTCGGCTATGGAAAGACAAGGCCGTACGCCGAAATCCGAGCTGGCTATGCGTTTAGCCTTAAAAGATATGATTTGATGATGCCTGTAATTTATTCTCAGAGTTTTTCAATGGAAGGGTTTTACACTCAGTTCATCGTTGGCTATTCCATCGGTCATTCCGACCTTGGCATTGGCGGGCAACTCGTCAATATGAAAAATAGGACAATAGATTTTAGTGATGGTCATACATCCCACAATAACCGTCTGCAACCTGCACTGTTTCTGCATTATGCGTATAATTTTCATTTCGGTAGATAAACCTATAATGTTCCATTTTTTATGAAAAACCAATTATTTCTTCTCGGTTTGCTCATTGCCTTTGCGGTGCCTGCCTTCGCACAGCGCGACACCATTCGAAGCAACAAGAACGAGTTCAGCTTCGGCTATGGCGTGAAACCTTCAAGCAGTTTCCGTTATAACCCAGGCCAACACTATTATCCATTGGAGGAACATATTGGTGCCATTTATGCTACCTACACACGCCGCCTCACCAAGGTCATCGGCATCGGAGCCACCTATTGCCTCGACCCACGCGTCTACACCTATTATGAAAAACCCAGCACCAAAGAAGGCCTTATCTGCCGCCTTGGCGAATCAAGCCACACGCTCATGTTTCACCTCAAAATCAACTGGCTCAACACCAAGTATGTGAACCTCTACAGCAAAGTCGGGCAAGGCATCATGGCTTGGGGCTACCGCCTTAAGGAATACCAACCCAACTTGTATCAAATCAATATGCCTTCCAACAAGTTTTCCGACAGGATCGACTACGCCTACCAGTTTGTTCCCATCGGCATAGAGGTTGGCACCAAGCAATACGCGGGCTTTCTGCAATTCGGCCTCGGAATGGAAGGCTTGTTCAGCATCGGGTTTCGTTACGGATTAATGGATAAGGAGTAATCATCATGAAAAGACATTTGATATTATGCATCGCCCTCGTGGCCGTGATGGCCTCTTGCGTGAAAGAGCCGCGCATCTACCGCATACTTTCCGATGAAGAAGCGGCAGTCGTCCCTTATCAGATGGGGCAAACTGCCAAGTTCCTAAACGAAAACGGCGACACTCTTTGCTTCACCGTTGTACACGACACCACTTTTGTAACCGAGTACTACGACCAAATATATTTCCCGGAAGCAAAGATGAAATACTATCCTCAGCCCTACTTCTACATGCGTCAGGTAGTGATGCAAGGCCGACCCCAAAACAGTTATTTGCTTCGATTCAGCGTAGCACCCGACAAGGTGGTCACAGTCATTTGGCATAGTTTTGGCCGCACCCTTTCTTTGAACGACCTTCCCACCACCACATTCACGATTGGTGAAACCACATACGAGAATGTGCATATCGACCAAGGGTCCTATATGGCAGACACCGCCATGATATCCTATGCCTGGTACTACAGCGAACAATTTGGACTGCTTGCCGCCAAACACGGCGAATATTCCCTAACGCTAATACCTTGATAGGAGGTTGACCCAATGAAAAGTCGGGGGAGCAATTGCTTTCCCGGCTTTTTTGTTTGTCCATCTGGACTGCTTCGTGCATCGCAGTGACGCAAAGCGTGTGAAGAGCAAAGCCCTGAAAGGGCGACCCTATCACACCCCGATATGCAATGTCGGGCTTGTAATACTAACGATTAATCCTTTTCAAAAATACCTATATACTCTTTCCCTTTAGGAGTAATAGGCAAATCCTTTTCAGAAACAACCGTAAAAACAAACAAGCTCCCTCTCGGTCTTGGAATCCCTGATATATTGCCGCTTCAACTTTGGATTTGCTCCCGATAGTCCCAAGGTTTCACCCATCTTCCGCTTGAGCGTTTTCTCTGGGGTTTCGCCAAACGCCACATGCCACCAGTAAAGCCTTGTGGTTTCTCCTTTGCCATTGATAACATGCAGATGCACAGCAGGATGCAGCATCTTGCTGCCTTTGTGCAACTCCACATACATCGCCCGCCCTATGATGTTGCCCCGCTCATTGACGATAGGCAAAAACTCGATGTCATTCACTTCAGGCTCAAAACGGCGAGGTTTATCCGCTTTGGCTGACAAATCAACATCTTTGACCTTTAAAAGCGGCTGTGTCTGCTCAACCGTCTCGGGTTTTTCTTCGATGATTTTTCGGGGGCGACTTTCCGCTGTAGTCGAGATTTTGATCGGCGGGTCATTGACAATCTGAGTAAGTTCCATCGGCTCAAACGACACTTCTTCCAGCTTTATCCTATCCGAGCCTTTCAATTCTATGACATCTCCCACCTTCTTTCCTATCAACGCCTTGGCAATGGGTGAGATAAAGGAGATGAGGCCTTTGTTCACATCGGCTTCATCCACGCCCACAATCCGCACCACACGCCCGTTGTAGCGCACCCACGCCCCGAAGCTCACCGTGTCTTTTTTGGACTTGGACAGGTCGACCTCCACGGCATTATTAATTCGGTCAACGAGCAGTTTCATCGTGGCATCGATGAAATTGGCCGTGATGTAGTCGTCGCCTGCCTTGATGCGCTCAGACTAAAGGGCTTTCAGCTCCTCTTTGAGTGCTTCAAGCCCTTCTTTCGTGACATAGTTGGGCACGCCTTGGGGCAAGTACGCCCTCATCGGCACCCTTGGAATCTCTTCTTGGTCGCCTTCTTTTATGAAAC
>CACXQO010000173.1 GCA_902769815.1 uncultured Bacteroidia bacterium
CCTTCAACGCCCAAACGACCGACTACGCCAGCCGCTTCCGCCTCGTGTTTGCCACGGACAGCAGCGTGAACAGCGACAGCTTCGGCTTCGTCAACAACAGCGGCAACTTCTGCGTCTACGGCATCGAAGGCGAAGCCACCCTGCAGGTGTACGACGTGCTCGGCCACATGCTGAGCAGCGAGACCTTCAGCGGCTCCATCGAGAAGAAGGTCAATGCCGCCACGGGCGTCTACATGATGCGCCTCATCAACGGCAACGATGTGAAAGTTCAAAAAGTAATCATCAAATAAATCCATACCACAATGAAAAAGTTAGTATTGACAATCGCAATCGTCCTCGGACTGAGTATGACCACTTTCGCCAACAATGATGGAGGCGGCCTGTTCCAGCGCGGTGCAGCAACGCCCGAAAACAGCACTGTCTTCAGCAACCGCGAAAACAACCCGATGCTTCCCAACCACAATTTGGAGGGCAACCAAGACGCCAACGAACTCCCATTGGGCAGCGGCATTGCAGTGCTGGTTGGCCTCGGCGCGGCTTACCTCGTAGGCAAGAAGCGCAGGGAGGAATGAATCTACTGAAGTCGCAATAGCGACAGTTCCCGAAAGCGGTGCCCCATTTTGGGGTGCCGCTTTTTTTATAATCAACATCGGAATAACCGAAAATATCGGAAATCTTTCTTCTGTTCCTTCCGGTTTTTCTGATGTTACATCAAACCATAATATCAACATCGGAATAACCGAAAATATCGGAAATTCTTTTTTCTGTTCCTTCTGGTTTTTCTGATGTTACAATACACACATATCTCAGTCAAAAAAATGCAGTTTGGTTTCAATCAGTTACTTAAAAAGTGTAATTTTGCACAAAATAAATCAAAATGAAAAAACCACTTTTCCTCTTCATCATCAACCTCCTGACCATCAACCTCTTTGCGCAAGAATGGGTGAATTGCGGCAGCACAAGCCCCACTGCGCCCAGCGTGAAACTGCTTTCCGATTCGGAGCAAGAAACCACCGTGAGTTTCGCGCTGCATGGGTTCTTCAGGGAATCCATCATCACACCGAGAGGCACGCAAAACCTCATCACCGTGCCCAAAATGGCCTCCATGTTGGAAGAAGCCGCCCCCGACCTGCCGTTGTTCGCCATCCCCATTCTCATCGGCGACATGGCCGAAATGGAGATTGAGGTCAATGAGGCGGAATTTCAGGAGTTTGAAAACATGGAAATAGTGCCTTCGAAGGGCAATTTCAGCCGCGAAATCGACCCCGAAAGCGTTCCCTACCGCTATGGCGAAGCCTATTCCCGAAACCGCTTTTTCCCTGATTTTCAGGCACAATTGGATAAGCCTTACATCCTCCGCGATTGCCGTGGTCAAAACATTTTGGTCTACCCCTTTGCCTACAATCCGATGGCGAAAACCCTTCGCGTCTACACCCATTTGACCCTGACGATGAAAAAGGTCGGCGACAAAGGAAGCAACTCGAAAATCGCCAGCAAGAAAGGCGCGTTGAAACTGTCGCCCGAAACCCAAGAGATGTACCGTCACCGTTTCATCAACTATCGGGAAAAGGCCGCGAAATACACCTTCATCCCCGACGAAGGCGAACTATTGGTCATCTGCCCGAACCAGTATTTGCAAGCCATGCAGCCCCTTGTGGATTGGAAAAACGAGTCGGGCCGACCGACCACGATGGTCAGTCTTTCGGAAATTGGCGGCAACAACGCTGACATAATTAAGTCGTTCATTCTCAGCCATTACAACAACCCAGAAGAGAACCTTTGCCATGTGCTTTTGGTCGGCGACTACAGCGACCTCACGCCCAAAGCCATGTCGGGCGGACGCTCCGACATTTGGTTTGGCCAACTGGAAGGCAACGACAACTATCCCGAAATCCTTGTAGGACGATTTTCCGCTGAGAGCGTGGCCGATGTGCAAAATCAAGTCGCCAAGGTGTTGTATTACGAGCGCGACATGCCTTCCACCGTCGATTGGCTTGACAAAGGCATCGGCATAGGCTCCACCGAAGGCGCGGGCAGCGGCCACAACGGCGGGGAGTCGGATTACATGCACATTGAATACATCCGCGACACCCTGATACATTACACCTACAGCGAGGTTTCGCGACACTATCTCGGCGTGGGCGTGGGCACCAATGCCGCCATGCTGAGCGAGAATTTCAACGCTGGCGCAGGCATCTGCAACTATTGCAACCACGGCAGCACAACAAGTTGGTTTGTAGGCAATTTCAACAACGGCCATGTGAACGCCTTGGTGAACGACTACAAATGGCCTTTCATCTGGTCGACGGCCTGCTACAACGGCCAGTTTGACATGAACTGCTTCGGCGAGGCGTGGATGCGTGCCACCAACAATTCCACTGGTGCTCCCACTGGTGCCATCGGAGGCATGTTCAGTTGGATTTCGCAGCCGTGGCAACCGCCTATGACGGGTCAAGACGAGATGGTCGACATCCTTTGCGAATGGCGCAGTGCCGACCAGTTCCACCACACTTTGGGCGGCGCCTCGCTCAATGGCAACATGAAAATCCTTGACATGCACCCCAACGACTACGGCAACACACACAATACATGGATTCTGTTCGGCGACCCAAGCCTCCTACTCCGCACGGCCAACCCCACCGAACTCAACGTGACGTGCCAACCCGAAGCCATTTTACTTGGGCAAAGCGAACTTACAATCACCGCCGACGCTGACTTCGCCCTTGCCACCCTTTCCATCAACGGCGAAGTGCTTTGCAGCATACCGGTCATCGATGGAGAAGCCACGCTCAATTTCACCTGTCCTGAAGAAATGGGGACGGCGAAACTGGTGGTTACGAGTTTCAACAAAGCGACTCATGTCCAAGACATTCAAATCATTCCAGCCAATGGAGCCTACCTCACCTACGAGGCTGTTGCCGTAAACGACACAAACGGCCAAGCCGACTATGGGGAAACTTGCAGCCTTAATTTAACCGTCAAGAACCTCGGCAACGAGGCTGCTGCCAATGTGCAGGTGAGTTTAAGCACCGATTCACCTTTCGTGAACATTCTTGACAACACGGCCACCATCACCAACATAGGCGCGTTGGAAAGCCAAACCATCAACGACGGCTTCCAAATCTCTGTCAACGAACTGATTACTGACGGCAGCCAAGCGAATTTCACCTTGACTTGCACCGAAGGCAACCAGATTTGGGAGAGCCATTTCCGCTTGAAACTCCACGCACCATCCTTCACTTTGACTGAATTTCGACCTGTCACCACAGCCTATCCGGGCGTGATGGACACATTATTAATAAGCATCAAGAACATCGGTTCCACCGATGCACATGAGGCGCAAATCCAATTGTTCAGCAGTTCCAGCAACCTCGTTTTCAACCAAATGAGTCACTCTTTCGGCGACATTCCCGCCGGAAGCACAGCCACCGCCACGATTCCTTTCAACGCCACATACGAAGTGCCAACAGGCTCCACTTTCGAGGTGTATTACCGCTTGGAGGCCGGCCAATACGCCCTGAGCGGCAGCGAGTTCGTCAACATCGGCCCCATCAAGGAAACTTTCGAGAGCGGCGACTTCAGCGCATTTGATTGGGAAACCTTGGGCGGAGCACAATGGTTTGTCGACAATAGCACCTCAAACACAGGCACTTATAGCGCAAGGTCGGGAGCCATTGGCCATGCCAACCTCACCACTTTGCAGGTCGAAATCGAGATCCCAGAAGAGGGGCAAATCAGTTTCTTAAAAAAGATTTCAACCGAGGCGGGCAAGGACAAACTCACCTTCTACATCGACAACACGGCCAAGGGCGAGTGGTCGGGCGAAATCAACTGGAGCCGCGAAACCTTCCCCGTGACCGAAGGAACGCACAAGTTCAAGTGGATATACATGAAGGACAGCAACGGCAGTTACGGTGACGACTGCTGTTGGATTGACGATGTGCAATTCCCTGCTTCACATATCGTTACGCTATTGCCCCAAGTTGATGTTGAGGCGCAAGTCAACCTCAACGAAGTCACATTGTCATGGGAAAGCACCGACCCCAGCCAAAACTACATCATCCGCCGCGATGGAGAGCAGATTGCCGTGCAACACGAAACGGTTTTCACTGAATTACAGGACATTGGCACATACCTCTACAGCGTCACAGCCTTCAATGACAATCAGCAACTGTCCATCCCGAGTTTCGTCAAGGTGACGGTAGACACGGTTGGCACCAAAGAAATGTCACGCAAAGTGCAAATCTTCCCCAATCCAGTCAACAATATGCTGTACATCAGCCTTGGCAGTGCGTTCAAGTACAAGATCTTCAACAGCATAGGACAACTGATTGCAGTAGGAGAAAGTGCTGGAGCCACGCAAATCAATTGCTGCAACATGACCAAAGGCGTGTATGTCATCCAAATTGAATCGGGAGCCGAAATCACAATGAAAAAGTTTGTCGTCCAATAACTTGCACACGAAATGACCTATCTGAAATCCAACGACTTGTTCGGGAAACTTGCGCCAGAGAGACTTTTTGAGCAGGTTCCCCACCCCATCCTCATCGCAGACCACCTCCTCACTCCCGACAACATCGGAGCCATGATTCGCTTGGCCGACAACATCGGGGCTTCCGAAATCTGCTTCTTGGGCAACGAGGACGAGCATCGCCTCGGCAAGGTGCGCCGCGCCGCCGCCTCAAGCCGCGACAACATCCGCTGGTATTTCAGCGAAGAAACCGATTTGCACAAGATTGTGCCCGAAGGCAAGACCATTGTCGCCATCGAAACCGCCGACAACGCCACCTGCATCTACGAAACGCAACTTCCTGAAAACGTGGCCTTCATCGTAGGCAGCGAGAGCTATGGTCTGAATGAGGAACTGCTGGCGCAATGCGACATGGTAGTCTATATTCCCGTGCCAGGCCCAACGCGCTCGCTCAATGTGAGCCATGCCGCAGCCGTGGCCCTTTTTGAATGGCAAAGACAAATGAGATGTGGGAGGTAGGAGGTAGGAAGTATGAAGTTTGGTTATAAACATATTTTTTTCGATCTCGATAGAACTTTGTGGGACTTCGATGCTGCGGCGGAGGTGGCTTTTGAGCGCATCTATGAAAAATACAATCTGAAAAGCCTTGGCATTCCGAGTGCGCATGAGTTCCATGAAGTGTATCATCCACTGAATGAACAACTTTGGGTGCTTTACCGCGAGGATAAAATCACCAAAGACTACTTGAACCGCACCCGTTTCATGCAGCCTTTGGCGCATTATGGCATCCACGACACCGCCTTGGCCGATCATCTCAGCGAGGATTATGTGTATTGGTCGCCGCGCATTGTCCGATTGGTTCCCGGAACGATGGAATTGCTTGACTACCTGAAGCCGAAATACCATTTACATTCGAAACCTTGACCGTTTCGGAAGAAGTCGGGGTGAAGAAACCCAACCCTGAGATTTTCCTTTACGCCTTGCGCAAAGCCAATGCCTCTCCAACAGAAAGCCTCATGATTGGCGACGAGATGGCCGTCGACATTGACGGTGCCCGCGCCGCCGGTATCGACCAGATTTTCTATAATGCAAGTGGGAAAACGGTTGTGGGAGAGCGGACGTTTGAGGTTCGCAATCTTTTGGAAATCAAAAAAATCATCTGACGCAATACAAATAATTACTATTTTTGCACTTATAAAGCCAATTTGTTGCACCATGCAGAAACTACCCATCGGAATACAGAGTTTTGAGAGCCTTCGCCAAGACGGTTTTGCCTACATTGACAAAACCAAACTTGTATATGACCTTACACAAAATGGAAAATACGTCTTCCTTTCCCGCCCCCGTAGATTTGGCAAAAGCCTGTTGCTGTCTACCTTGAAAGCCTATTTCGAGGGAAAAAAGGAACTCTTTGAGAATCTGGCCATT
>CACXQO010000174.1 GCA_902769815.1 uncultured Bacteroidia bacterium
GCCAAGGTCATCGACGAAACCGACAAGGCTCGCGACACATTCGTCAAAACTGTCGCCGAAACCTCGCGCTACGATGCCCGCAACTATGACTTCGTCCTTAACGTCACCAACATGCCCACCGACGCGGTGGCACAGTTCCTCGCCGACAATATTAGGAAGAAGTATCCTTTCTTGGCGAAATAGCTTGTCTTCATTAATGGGCTGTCGATGAACCACTGCCAACTGCTAAACACTACCACTGACGCGCATTTGCCGTCAGATTTCACCACCACGCATCATATTCATATCTTGGTGCGAAAGGGTGAAATGCGTTTTTCCGATGGGCGAAGGTCTTTCGTCTCGAAGAAAGACGACTTGGTGATTTGGCAGATGTCGAACACCATCCAAGAAATCACTTATTCCGCTGATTTCGAGGCCGATTTCTTGATTGTTACGGGCGAGTTCCTGTCGCAATACAACCCCGAAATGGTGTGGGCATCGAAGGGCTTTGTGTTCATCCGCACTTGTCCGTCGTTCCATTTGGACGACGAGAGTCTGCATCTCATCAAAGGCGATTTCGACCTTTTCCGCTGTCGGCAAGGGTCGGAGTCGCCTTTCCGTCGTGATGTGTTGGGGCGCGTGTTGCAAATCTTCCTCTACGACCTTTGGACGGTGTATCAGCACGGCTTGGCGAAGATGGAAACTACTGACCACACGGCGCAATTGTTCCTGAAGTTCCTCGGTCTGGTGCAGGAGAATGTCCGCACCGAGCGCGAGGTGGCTTTCTATGCCGATGCCCTTTGCATCACTTCCAAATACCTCTCCGAAATCAGCCGCTCCGTCACGGGACTGCCCGCCTTGCAGTGGATTGGCTTCTATGCCACCTACGAATTGGTCGCCTTGCTGGACGACAATTCAAAAACCTTATCCGAAATCGCTGAATTGATGGCGTTTAGCTCGCCCGCCGCCTTCTCGACTTATACGAAGAAACTGCTGGGGAAAACACCGAGTGAGTATAGGCAGAGGTAGTGTTCAAAGGCTTTTATCCCAAAACTTTCGTAATAGTATTGCAACCAATCGAATCATCAAAAAACAGACACATCGTTTCTTGAAACGGAAAAAGTTGTACTTTTGCGCTTGAAGCGGTATAGATATGACTGAAACCAATCGCATAGAGTTTAAACGGGAACTAACGAAAGATCTTGACATTGAGCGCGAAGTTGTGGCTTTTCTTAACTATCGTGAAGGCGGAGTTATCTACATCGGCATAGATGACGATGGTAGCCCCGTTGGTGTGAAAGACATCGACGGCGATATGCTTAAAATCAAAGATCGCATCCGTATGGGTATTTCACCTTCGCCTATGGGCCTGTTTGATGTGCTGACGGAAGAAATCGACGGCGTGAAGGTTATCAAGATTTTCGTTTCATCGGGCAGCGAGAAACCCTATTGTAAAAGCAAATACGGTTTCTCTGAACGAGGGTGCTTTATTCGTGTGGGAACAGCGGCAGAACCAATGCCAACGGCTATGATTGAAGACTTGTATGCTCACCGCGTCCGCAATTCGTTGCGCAATATCCGCTCGCCACGCAAGAACCTGACTTTCCGCCAACTGCATATCTATTATGAGAGCAAAGGCCTAATCCTCAACGACCATTTTCTTGAGAATCTTGATTTGCTGACCGATAATGACGAACTGAATTATGTGGCTTATTTGCTTGCAGATGAGAACAGTATGTCCATCAAAGTGGCAAAATATGCTGGCACCGACAGGGATGTGCTCATTGCCAACAATGAATATGGTTTCTGCTCGCTACTAAAAGCCACCGACCTCGTACTTGACAAACTGAAAGTGGAGAATAATGTCAGCAGCCAGATAACCTACAAACGCCGTATCGACAGCCCGTTATGGGATGAAGTTGCTATGCGTGAGATTGTTATCAACGCCATTGTCCATAACGACTATTACACCAACGAAGTTCCTCCCAAATTCGAGATTTTCTCCGACCGTATCGAAATAACTTCAGCAGGCAGGCTGCCCATCGATATGACCCAAGAGGAGTTCTTCGACGGCATCAGTTCGCCTCGCAACAAAGAGTTGATGCGCGTGTTTCGTGATGTGGATATGGTTGAAGCATTGGGATCTGGCTTGAAGCGCATACAGAAGGTTTATTCAAAAAACATATTCTCTTTTACGACAAATTTCATTCGCGCCACTATCAAATTCCACATTCAAAAGATTGACAAGGATGCAAGTAAGGGTACAAGAAAAGATACAAGAAAGGGCACAAGAAAGGATACAAGAAAGGATACAAGAAGCAAGATAGAGTTGTTGTTGGATTATTGTGTCGTTCCGCAATCTTTGACAGAAATGATGCACCTATTGGATTTGAAAAGCAGAAGCGCATTCGTCCGTAATTACCTTAGGCCTCTATTGCAGCAAGGAAAACTGAAAATGACCATCCCTGAACAACCCACAAATCGCAATCAAAAATATGTGGCTGTGTAAAGGCCAATAATCTCACTTCCCGCAAAATTTGAAAGTTTTCCGGAAATCTGCGTAACGGCTTCCTCGGAAAGTCGCTGTACTTTTGCACCGTAATTCAAAACCTAAGACGATGCAAGAACAAAGAGTTGACCCAAGGCTGACCACAGCCGAAGAACACGCGGAAGGCGTGCGTCAAGCGCAAGTCCTTTTCAAACTGAACCACACGATGCCCTACACCGACGAGTACAACGCCCTCGTGCGCGAACTCTTCGGCGACAACCTCGGTGAAGGCGGCTGGGTGATGCCTGGCCTCACGGGTGTTTGCTTCAACCGTGTCCACATCGGTAAGAATGTAATGATCATGAACAACTGCCTGATGATGGGTCGCGGCGGCATCACCATCGACGACGGTGCGATGATTGCGGCCAACGCGCAACTCATCTCCAACAACCACGACCTTTATGACCGACAGATCCTGCTCTGCAAGCCCGTCCATATCTGTGAAAACGTTTGGATTGGTGCAGGCGCCACCATCTTGCCCGGCGTGACCGTCGGAAAGAATGCAGTCGTGGCTGCTGGTGCCGTGGTCACCAAGGATGTGGCACCCAATACCATTGTGGGCGGCAACCCTGCGAAATTCATTAAAAACATTATAGAACTATGAAAAGAATCATTACCGCAGTCCTGGCGCTCCTCATAGTCACCAGCTGCAACGGACAAGACGTAAAGACGCACGGCCGTGCGTCTCAAGCCAACAACTTAAAATCACAGAATATGAGCAAATCCATCGTCATTTTCTTCTCCCACGCGGGCGACAACTACAGCGTGGGCAACATCGAGGTCGGCAACACCAAGATCGTGGCCGACTACATCACTGAAATCAAAGGTGCCGACCAGTTCGAGATTGTAACCCACAAGTACGACGGCATGGCCTACATGCCACTCATCGAATTGGCCAAGGAAGAGGCCAACAAAGGCGAACTGCCGCCTTACGAAGGCACCGCCCCCGACCTCAGCCAGTACGACACTGTCTTCATCGGCGGTCCTGTGTGGTGGGGTACCTACCCGCAGGTGATGTTCACGCTGTTCAAGGACATCAACCTCGACGGAAAGACCGTCATCCCCTTCACCACCCACGAGGGCAGCGGGCTGGCCTCCTGCGCTAACGACGTGAAGAAAGCCTTCCCCAAGGCCAACGTCACGGGCGAGTTCAGCATCTATGGGCATGAAGTCCGCACGGGCAAGGCAAAAGTTGAGAAATGGTTGAAGAGCCTTTAATAACAAATTAAACACTTGACAATATGAAAGTTAGGAAACTTTTGGTTCTCACCGCTATGACATTGGTGATGGCCAACACAAGCTGCCAAAACAAAAACGGCAATCCAACAACCGAACAACAAGAACAAACCGAACCAACAACACCCAACATGGAAAACACATCGAAAGTCTATTTCACTAACGAAATCAGCCCTGAGGCACTCATTAACATCTACAAGGCACTTGGCGTAGAAGCCGAAGGCTGTGTGGCCGTGAAAATCTCCACCGGCGAGGCCGGCAACAACAACCACTTGAAGGCCGACTTGATTGGGCCTTTGGTGCAATTGGTGAACGGCAAGATTGTGGAATGTAATACTGCTTACGCCGGCAAGCGCATGCTCACCGAAGACCATCTGAAAGTCATCGAGGAGCACGGCTTCAACACCATCGGTGGCGTGGACATCATGGATGCCGACGGCGAAATCAAAATCCCGGTGCGCGACACCACCTACATGCGTTACAACATCGTGGGACAGAACATCCAAAACTATGACTTCATGATCAACCTCGCCCACTTCAAGGGACACCAGATGGGCGGCTTCGGCGGTGTGCTGAAGAACGCCAGTATCGGCGTGGCTTCGCGCAACGGCAAGACCTACATCCACACTAACGGCCAATGCGAGGACTACACCCATCTTTGGGATTACATCCAGCCTGAAAATCAAGACAAGTTCCTTGAATGTATGGCCAATGCTGCCGCTTCAGTACACGACTACTTCAAGGGCAAGGTTCTCTATATCAATGTCATGAACAACATGAGCATCGATTGCGACTGCAACGGCAATCCCACTCCTGTGGCACTGCAAGACATGGGCATCCTCGCCAGCACCGACCCCGTAGCCCTCGACCAGGCCTGCATCGTCCTCGTCCTTGGTCAAGAGCAAACCGCTGACAACGATGTGGCTTCAATGAAAGAGCGCATCGAGAGCCGTCACGGCATCCACACCGTTGAACACGCTGAGAAAATCGGCCTCGGTAGCCGTCAATACACTATCGTCAGCATTGACAAATATACCACAAACAAAACAAAAGAATAATGTATTTCGACAGAAACGAGCATAAACAAGTAGTGGCACTCTGATTGATGCTTCAGCCGCCCAGCGCACTGGCACCAGCGACGAGATTGCCGAAGCCGCAGCCTTCCTGCTCGGCGAACATGCCAAGTTCATCACCGGCACCGACCTGCTCATCGATGGCGGTGTCATCGCTGCCATTCGTGCTGGTGAATATCAATTGGGATAATAAAAATGTAAAGAGAGCCTTTCCACTTTGGCCTCCAACCTTTCCCGAATAGCAAAACCGAAAAAAGGTGTTTCCTCTGAGACACCTTTTTTGTTTTGAAACGAAAAAAATGTAATTTTGCAATTGAAACGAAAACATCCATCGCTTCTAAACTATCGCGAAGAGCGAACCGTATTGGTACGAGAATCAAATATTTGCAAAACAAACATAGCCAATGACAATAGCCGACATAAAGAAACTAATCGCCAACGACGAGAGCCGTGTCTTGGAGTTGAAAAAGAGCACTGGCGAACTGGTAAAAGGAATGCAGACGCTGTGCGGCCTGTTTGTTTGGATTACCTTTAAGAGGCCTAACTTGGACACTTACTTAGACACCAACCCTGACACTTACTCTGATACTAATACTCTTTTGAACATTACAGACAAATGTAATACATCACATAATCAACGCATTAACTCTGATAGCAGCTCTGATACTAACTCTGAAAGTAACTTAGATACTAACTTAGTTACCAACTTAGATACTAACTTAGTTACTAACCCTGACAGTCGCTTACTTTTATCCGACAGACAAAAGGAAGTATTGCGTTATTGTATATTTCCGAGAAGTAGTAGAGAAATATTGGAACACATCGGTGTAACATTTCAGCAAAAAAACAGGGAGAAATTCATCAACACTCTTATAGATGCAGGTCTTCTTGAACGAACACAACCTGATTCACCCAATGCCCCCAACCAAAGGTATGTCATAAAAAGAAAATGAAATGACAATGAGCAAATTGTCCGAATCCAAATCTGTTGAACCCAAAGTTACTGAATGTTATGCTTATCCTAATTCCTCTTTTTCTGCTCTCCT
>CACXQO010000175.1 GCA_902769815.1 uncultured Bacteroidia bacterium
CAATAATGACCACTTCTTCCTCGCCGCCCGCGCCCATTATATTAATGGTGTGGGCTATTACGAAAACGACAGCGCAGTACAGGCCTGCACGGAATACCTTAAGGCATTGGAAATCATGGAGGAACATTTTGAGGAGAAAGAACTGGTGGGGAAAAAGGCGAAGTTTATGGCGTTGACTTATACGCATGTAGAAGGTTTGTTTTCCGACTATTACCTTCACGACCAAGCCATCTGTTTTGGAAAGAAATCCTTGAAGTATTTCAAAAATTACACGGCTTCGCCTCGTCATGTGGCTTGGATGCTGAATGAATTTGGCTCTCAATACGAAATGAAAGAGATGTTTGATAGTGCATGTTTCTATTATCAATCAGGAATAAATGTCTTGCATGATACCAACAATCTGACATATAGAGACCTCGCTACTCATCTTGCTTTCTGTTCATACAAGAAGGACAAAACCCCGTCTTCTTCATTAACCCAGTTGTACAACCTGCTTGCACAAGTGGAAAGCGAAAGAGAGCGGTTATCGCGTTGCCTAACCCTTGGTGAATTCTACTATCATGAAAAACAACTTGATTCAGCAAGGCTTTATTTAAGTATCGTTTACGAAGGAACAAAAAGTATTGGCTCAAAAAAGCAAGCAGCCGAGTGGCTGGTGGAGATATGCGAAGCGGAAGGTAGACTGTCAGAAGCCCATGAGTACGCCCGTTTTCTCGTTCCCTTTGCCACTGCAAATGAAACCCAAAGTGCATTGAAATCTCAGTTGACAGAACTTTGCCACAATTACGAGGAGAACAGACAAGAAGCCCTACACAGATTAAAAACCCAAAAGGCCGCAATGCGTTGGGGCATTGCCTTGGTCTTGGCTGCTTTTGTTGTATCCGTTGTATCTCTTCTATTGGTCATTCTCAGACGAAGGATGAGAACCGAACAATACTCACACAAAATGGAACAAGCCGCCCTTTCGGGCAGGCTGAAGCGGAGAAATGAGGAGTTGCGCGAGCTGAAAGGACAAATCAGCCAGCAGGAAAAGAATAAAACGGTTCCCAAAGTCGACAGCGTAGCCACATTTGCAGAGGAACCCATTTGCCGCCTCATCATGGAGCGGGTGAACGAAGGACAATTCAAGTCGCAGATGGATTGTACAATCTATAAGGGTTACGCTTTGGGCAAGGAGCAACTCATGGCTTTGCGCGAAGCCGCCGACCGCCATTTCAACAGATTCACCTATCGCCTTTCCAAAGACTTTCCCGAACTCACCAAAATCGACCTCGACTATTGCTGCCTCTATTTGCTCGACCTTTCAGATGCCGACATTTCCGCACTAATGCAACGCGCCTACAACACTGTAAATGAGCGCAACACTAAATTGAAGAGAGTTTTTGGTGCCCATAAATCGCTTTTTTCCGCATTACAAGACATAGCTTGCGAATATTCATCTAATTGAATAACAAGATATTATCAAATAATCCGAACAAATCCGAACATGGTTTTTCTTGACAGGAACACCCAAACCAAAATACTTTTGCACCAGAAATTTCAAAACCAATTCAATATGCAAAAGTTGTTCATCAACGTAAAACAAATGATTCTGCTGATGTTTCATAATAGTTTTTTTTGTATTTTTGCGAATTAGAACAATGACTAACAATATAATACAACAATACAATGAAGAAACATTTAATTGAATTATTTACTATCGGGTTGGCACTAACCCTTTGCATCAACGTTAAAGCCATTGGGCAGCAGCCCGACTTTCGAGCAGCAATATCCCTACGAGTGGGAATATGCGGCCACTCATTCCTTAGAGGTTTACAACGAAAGTGGCGAAACCGATTGCTATATGGTCGCTGCCTGCAATCTTTTTCTCATTGGTTATTCGATTGGGCAGAAAGGAGAAGGTGAGAGGGCTTTGGTGCAACAGGCCAAAGTGCTCAAATTGTCACCCGAAGGCGAGTTGCTGGGCGAGATGGCCATTGGCGGCCAGGAAACAACATCTACCATCATCAAACTGTATTGCGACCCCACCGACTCCAAGTATTGCCTTGCTTTTGGTAGAATCATGGACACTACCATGAGTTACAACAACCTTTTCCTCGCCAAGTTTGACCTCAGCCTGAACCTGAGCTGGTTGAAGGAGATAGAACTCCCCGAAGGCTACCGCGATTTGTTTGGTGGAAGAAGCATCATGGACAGCAGCGGCGACATCGTTTTCTGCTCTTGGCCTTTCCACGGCAATTCCGAATGGTCAAACATGCTGTATGTCCGCCTTTCGCCCGAAGGTGAAGTGCTGGCAATGGGCGAATCGCCGTTCAGCAGTTCCCTGTATAACATGGCACAAGGCGGCCTGTTTGAGTTCAAGGATGGAAGCGGCGACTTTGGCCAAACCTTTGTGGGCGAACCAGAAGGGTATGGAAACCCGCCTACCTTTCTTGTTCGAATGAACAGGGACTTTACGGTTTTCGACTCAAGCAATCTGGTCAGGACCATCCGCTTGACGGAAACCGATGGCATCGTCATCGCCGACTATTATTCTGAAGCGTTTTCAGCATCCTTGCCTGACGGTTACAAGTTCATTGGTTCCAGAGGGGTTCGTTACGATGGTTACAATCCGGAGCTATGGGACGAAGTGATTGTGGCGATGAAATTGGACCAAAACGACAGCATCGTCGCTTTGTCGTTTATTCCCCACGACAACGACAGTGTTCGGACATTGGCGTTTTGCCAAGGCTTGGACGAATCGTCTGAAGGGTCGTTTTTCCTCTGCAATGGCGTTTACGACCCGTTAGCATGGTACGGTGGAGAAATTGGCGGATTGAATCGCTTTGTGGTAACCAAGACAGATGCCGATGCCAACATTATTTGGAGAAGGTACTATGGGGATGGCGAGCATGTGCTTCAACCTTGTTCGGTAGTGTCAACAAGCGACGGAGGATGTTTGGTGACAGGACGCTGCTGGGCAACAGACCTCGAAAAAGCACAAGTCTTTGTCATCAAATTTTTCCGCGATGGCTCGCTCTCAGTTCCCGAAATCGCTTCCTTCATCCGCCCTTATATGTTCTACCCCAACCCCGCCCAAAACGAACTTCACCTCCAATACTCGCCCGACGTGCAGCCCAAGCAAATCGAACTCTACGACCTGCAAGGCCGCTTGGTGCGCTCGCAAAGCAAAGGTTTGGAAAGCCTCAATATGGCTGGCCTGCCCGCAGGCACTTACACGATGCGCGTCATGTTGGAGGACGGCAAGGTGTTTTCGGACAAGGTGGTGAAGGAATAAGCACAATTTTCAGATTTTTATCTTGCATATCAAAAGAAAGTCGTACTTTTACGGCTTTCTTTTTGTATTTATTCAAAAAACATCCAATTATGAAGCATTATGCACTTGCTCTTCTGTTGCTGATGGCCAGCCCCCTGCTTTCCATCGGCCAAACCTTCACCATCACTGCCTCCGACAGTCAACACATTAGCATACGTTTCGAGTTGGGCGACTTCGCCATCGACTCCGTTGTGCATGAAGGCGAATTGATGCACACCATTGCAGCCAAAGGCATCGTGACACCCAACGAATACGGCCAGCCCAGCTTGCCCACATTCAGCCGCTTTGTGGCCATTCCGCAAGGCGCAAAAGCCACTGTTGCAGTCAGGACGACGCGCAACGAAACCCTCTCAGGCATCAACATTGCGCCCTCCTCAGGGAGCCAATGCGAAAACGAACCCGAAAGACCTTTCTTCAAGGACCCGAAAATTTATTCCACCAACGCGCCTTTCCCTTTGGAGGTCGTGCAATACACTGAACCTCAGTCGCTTCGCGGCGTTGATGCCATTCATATCGGCGTTTGTCCCATGCAGTTCAATCCCGTGACGAAAGAGGTTGCCATACACCGCCAAATCGACATCGACATCCATTTTGAGGGCGGCAACGGGCACTTCGGCGACGACCGCCTCCGCTCGCGCTATTGGGATCCCATCCTGAAGAACAACCTCCTCAACTACGACTGCCTCAAGCCTATTGACTACGACGCGCGTATGCAGCAATGGATGCAAAGCCGTGCCACCGGCTGGGAATACCTCATCATCACGCCCGACAACGACGCTTTCTACGAAGCCGGAAAGGAACTTGCCGAATACCGCACCAAGCAAGGCATCTATACAAAAGTGATGCGCGTCACGGAGATTGAAAACACCAGCGGACAGACACACCAAATCGTGATAAAACAATGGATTAGGAACATTTACGCCAATTGGGACATCCCGCCAGCGGCAGTTTGCATCATCGGCGAAAGCGGCAACGACCTGCAAAACTTTGTGCCTGGCCACATCACAATGCACCCCTTGGACAATTTCATCACCACCGACAATCCTTACGCCGACGTGAACGACGACTTCCTGCCCGACATCTGCTTCTCGCGCATCCTCGCCCAAAACGAGGAGGAACTGCCTGTCTTCATCGGGAAAATCATGGAATACGAATACACTAACCCCGTCAGCGACCTTTATTATTACGCCCATCCCCTGACGGCGGCGGGATGGCAAAACAGCATGTGGTTCCAAATCACCATAGCGACCATCAGCGGTTTCCTGAGCCAACACGGTAAAACCCCCGTACGCATCAACGAAATCTTCAGCGGCGGCCTCGGCGAAGTATGGTCGACGGCTCCGGGCACCTCCACGGTGGTCAACTACTTCGGGCCTGAGGGCGTGGGCTACATCCCCGCCACACCCGGCGAGCTCGGAGGCTGGACAGGCGGCACCGCCGAACAAGTCATCAATGCCATCAACCGAGGCACCTACCTCATCCAGCACCGCGACCACGGCTGGAACACCAAATGGTATCAACCCGAAATCTACACCACCGACTTCGACGCCATCAACAACGTGAACAAGCTGACCTTCCTCATCTCCGTCAACTGCCGGACGGGAATGTACGACATTTCGACCCCCAGTTTCATCGAGTCGCTCCTGCGCATGACCCGCAACGGGCAAAACGCAGGCATCGTGGGTGCCATCGGGCCGGTGGGGCAAACCTACTCCTTCGCCAACGACATCTTCCTTTGGGGCGTTTACGACCTCTTCGACCCCACCTTCCTTCCCGACTACGGCCCCTATGCCTCCCATCCCGACAGTTGGATGCCCGCTTTCGGCTGTGTGTCAGGGAAATATTTCCTCGAAACACAAGTCTTCCCCAGCACCGACCAAAACATGCGCACCACCATCAAAAACACTTACCACACCTTCTGCGATGCCTTCATTCGCGTTTTCACCGAAATTCCGCAACCCATCAGCACCACGCACGACGAAAGAATCCAATGCTTTATGCCATTCCACATCACCGCCCCCGAAGGGTCGCAAATCACGCTGTCCGCCAAAATCAACAGGCAATGGCACATCTTGGCCACCGCCATAGGCACGGGTGAAGAACAAACCATGACCATCATGGAGTCAGTCCCCACAGGGCCTATCCACCTCACCATCACGGGCGAAAACCTCCTTCGCTTGGAAGAAGACATCACTCTTGAGGATTGCGACAGGCCTTTCGTCGTAGTTGATAGCATTGCCTTGAATGGAGGCGGACTCACGCTGCATTACAACCAGCCCGCCACCGTCGACATCAATGTGACCAATGTGGGGCTGGAAAATTGCGACGGCGGTTCGGTAAGCATGACCTCAGCCTCCGAGCAACTGACCATCACGCAAGGCCAAACCTCGTTTGAGGCCTTGCCATCCAATGAGAGCCAATTCATTGTGAACGCCTTCCAAATCGAGCTCGGCGACGACATCCACGACAGGGCACTCATCCCCTTCACCCTCACCACCCAATTTGGCGACGAAACCTACGCCCAACAATTCGACATCGATGTGCTGGCGCCCAACATCCGCATTGAACTGACCAACATCGACGATGCGCAAGGCAACAACAACGGACTCCTCGACCCGGGCGAATTTCTCACACTCACCTTCAGTGTAGAAAACAATGGCCACTATCGCGCTGAAAGTCCGTGCATTTCCTTGACCAACAACGAGAACCATATCCGCGTCATCACGCCCGAAATCCAACTTGACGACTTGGAAATAGACGAATCCATCGAAATCTCCTACGATGTTTTCGTAGAGTTCATCGCGGGCGAGGTGTCGTTCATTGACCTTATGTTGCAATCCATCGTCAACGGCATCCACTTCACCCAAGACATCCTTTGTCCCGTCGGCTATGTGCTTGACAGTTTTGAAACCGGCGAGTTCGAGTTAGAATACTGGACAAACGACCCCATCCACCCTTGGACCATCGTCACCAGTTCCATGTCATTCGACGGCAACCACTGCGCCAAGTCGGGCGATATAGACCACAACGAAACCTCGCAACTCACCTTGCGGTTCAACTCGACCGACGCGGGCGACATCAGTTTCTATGTAAGGGTGTCGTCGGAAGACAACTTTGACTTCCTCTACTTCTACATAGACGGCGAGGAAAAAGTCCGATGGTCGGGTGAACTATGGTGGGCCAACCTAACTTTCCCGACCACACCTGGGCAGCACATCTACAAATGGGCCTACACCAAAGACTACTCCGTGGACGGCGGCTCCGACTGCGCTTGGATTGACTATGTGGTGCTGCCGCCCCACCTTGACGAACTGACCGAGCAAACCGACCACCCCCTGACCCTCCACCCCAACCCCACCACCGACCAAATCACCCTTGAACTGGAGCAAGAAGGCAACTTCAGCGTGAAGGTGTACGACACCAAGGGACGGCTCGTGCTGATGGATTACAACAGCAACACACTCTCGTTCAATGAATTGCCAGCGGGGACATACCTTATCATTGTGGAACAAAACGCCCAACGCTGGAGCCGAAAAATCATCAAAATGTAATCAGAAATCAGGATTTTTTGCACAAAAAACGCTCGATTACAAGTTTTTGTCTAAATTTGCAGTTTCAATGTGTATCACCTCATAAAACAACAACTATGAATCGTATCTT
>CACXQO010000176.1 GCA_902769815.1 uncultured Bacteroidia bacterium
CGCCTTGCAGAACGGCTGCATCTGCTGCACCTTGAAGATGGACCTGATTCAGCAACTGCACGAAATCATCGTGATGCAGAGGTTCGACTACATCGTCATCGAGGCCAGCGGCATCTGCGAGCCGGAGCCGATTGCGCAGACGATTTGTTCTTTCCCGCAAATGGCGTGGCAACTCACCAAGGACGGTTTGCCCATCTTGGACTGCATCGTGACCGTGGTGGATGCCTTGCGGATGCAGAGTGAGTTCGGTTGCGGTGACGACCTGATGAAGAAAAACTTGGCCGATGACGACTTGGAAAGCCTTGTCATACAGCAGATTGAGTTCTGCAATATCATCTTATTGAACAAGGCTTCGGAAGTCACGCCAGAGGAATTGGGCCGTGTAAAAAGCATCATCCGCGCTTTGCAGCCCACCGCCGAAATCATCACCTGCGACTATGGCGATGTGGATTTCGACAAAATCCTCAATACCAAGATGTTCGACTTCGACAAGGTGGCCACTTCCGCCACTTGGATCAAGGAAGTGGAAGGTGCCGTGGAAGAAGAACATCATCATCACGATGATGACGAGGATGAGGACGAACACGAGCATCATCACCATCATCACGATGACGATGATGATGAGGAAGAGGAGCACGGTCATCACCACCACCATCACCACGACCATGAAGGCGGCGAGGTGGAAGAATATGGCATTGGCACCTTTGTGTATTACCGTCGCCAGCCGTTCAATATGGCGCGTTTCGATGAGTTTGTGGCGCGCAAGATGCCGAAGAACGTCATTCGTGTGAAGGGCATTTGCTACTTCAAAAACGAATACGACGTTTGCTACATCTTCGAGCAGGCGGGCAAGCAGGTGCCGCGACTGGGACGACACCTACGGCGACCGTATGCAGAAACTCGTCTTCATTGGGCAGCATTTGGACAAAGAGGCCTTGGTGAAGGATTTGGATGCTTGCTTGACGAGGTGATTGTTCTGTCACAAAACCTACAAAACTTGCAAAACCTTATTTTGACGTTGGAAAGCCTGCCAACCGGCGGCTTTCCATCTGCCACCCGTTTGGGTAGGCAGCCTTGCTTTTTTGTGAAGTTTTGAGGGGTTTTTGAAAGTTTTGTGAGAAAAAATGTATCTTTGCGCTCATAAAAAGGCAAAACTATGGGCGTGACATTCGATAGCGAGAAACAGATGTTCGTGTTCGATTTTGAGCACGACGGTACGGAGGACATCGTAACCTTGACGGGCGATGGCTATCAAGTGGAGGCCTTCGATAAGTGTTTTTATTACGGCTATGAGTTTTCTGACCAAGTGGATGGCAATGTCCGTCTTGCGTTTCTCGATTATGTAGATAGCACCTATGAGTTGAAAGAGCATACAGATTTGACTAATTTTGTGATGAAAGCAATTGATAATCTGCATAATAGAATCAATCTTTACAATTACAATATTGTTGTAATGCCTGGATCTACGATTAGAGCAAATCACTTTATGATGCGTTATATCTATCGCTTTGCCCAACCGAAATTATGTAAGGTTCAAGATATTCTCAATCATGATATGGACGCAAAACTCTGTGATTCCATCCGCCAGCAGAATGTGCTGATCATTGACGATGTAACCACCAGTGGCTCAACCTTGAACGAGATTTTGAGAACGCTCCGCATCCTCAACGAGGACAACGAAATCACCATCTTCAGCCTGCTTGGACGGAAGGATTTGATGGCGGAGGCTTTATGATTTCTCTTTGTTGAAAACTTTTAGGGCTTTGTCCTTGCAAATTGCGTGGGTATTGTCTATTTTTGCAGGCGATTAACGGAGTAATAACAAAAACGCATAAACGACAAGAAGTTAAAAACAGCGATAATTAGACATATTATATAGCATTGTGCTATTCTTGGCATCTTGAAACTGGACCCTTTGAGATACTAACCAAGAACAAAGCAAAATGCTCGCGTGTAAGCGTGGGCTTTGTTTAGTTGTAATTGGTTAGTACAGGTGGTCCAGACAATCCTAAGATGCCGATGAAAGCTTAAAGTTCGCGCTTAACTTTTTGTGTCGATGCGAAAAAAAGAAAAACAACAAAACAGCAATATGAGTACATACAACGAGAAACTTAACAATCTGTTTTCGAGGTGGATTGAACGCAGCGAACAGAACAACGAACCTCGCGAACAAAACGAAGGTAACATCATCTTCACCAAGGATGGATTGCTCGAGAAGAATGACCCCGCGATAGATGTCGAGAAAGAATGGCACAATGCCAGCAAACGAGTTTTGTTCATCATTAAAGACCAGCCTACAGAGTGGAGCGACGACTTAAGGTTATGGCTCAAAGATGTTGAAAACGAGAAACCCAAAAACAGAGAAAACAAAGAGCACAACCGAGCTCTCAAATCGCGCTTCATGTTCAATCTCGCCAGTATTCTTTATGGTCTGACACATAATGCCCCAAGCCTTGACACTGTTCGCGACTCGTTTGAGCAAGTGAAACATTGTTTCAATACCATGCCCTTCGCTCTTGTAGAGTGCAAAAAGCAAGGTGGAAAGTCAAGCATTGCCGACGGTGTTTTACACACCTACATCAAACGCTATGGCGATTTACTGCGCGAGGAGATCGAAATACTCCAACCAAACATGATTGTTTGCACAAATCCAATTATATACGATTTTGTCCAAAACCTCTTCGTGGGCGAACTGACTTCTTTGGAAAAACACAACAGTATCTGCATCAACCTAAAACGTAAAGTATTGATATTCTGTTCCTATCATCCAAGCGCATGGAACGTCAATGTATATGAAGGTGTAATGGACCATTATCGTGCGTTCTTGAAATCAGACTATGCTTCACTATTCTAAAGACCTAGCAATATGAATTACAGGTTTTGGAGAAGATTTCGATTAACCAAGAGGCTTTATTGTAACGTCAGCAAGCGAGGTGTATCCTTATCCTACAAAGGCAAGATTATCAATATCACTTTTGGCAGAAATGGCATTCGCCTAAGCAAGGGCATTAAAGGCTCTGGATTCTCTATAACAGATTACAAACCATACAAATAACAGAATTATGGCAAAGAAAAACAAAAACAAAAACGACAATCCTGTATTGGGATGTTTGGCGATGATAGTAATCGCTATCATTGTTATCGCTATCATTGCAGTTCAACTAATTCCAATCGCTGTACCCCTTGTAAGTGCCGTTGGTGCGCTCGTCTTTTTCATCATATACATGATAAAAGACAAGCCTCATGTGAAAGCCAAGTTCGAACTGTCAAGCCAAGAAAAACGCACATTGGCTGATAGTGCGAAAAACTACCGATGGGCATTGGACAAAATAGATGAGCTGAATCGAGTCATCAAAGATGAAGGGTTAAGATACACCAAAAGTGGCCGTTTGGAACTTCGGTCTCACCGCGCCCAAGATGTTCAAGGAGCGATGGACAATGCCAATCAGATGATAAACGAGGAACGCCCAACCTACAATTATCTAATAGGCTTGCCTATGAAGCGTTATGAGAAAGCCCAAAAACATTTTGCCCGTTATTGGGGATGCTTTATCGCGTTTGCCATCTGGGGATGTTTGTTTCTCTCGCAGCCAAGAACGGAGATGTTGGATTATCACGCCTACCAAACAACAGAAGCTGTAAGCAGAGTGACCAGCGTGTTGTTTGAAAACAAAAACAACGTTGATAGGACCACTGATGCAGAACTCAATACCGATACAAAAACCGACGAAAACAATAATGACAGACAACAAATGGATAAGTCTGTCCCCGTAAAACCTGACATCACGGTTTGGAAAGCTTTCTTTGTCTGGGCAATCGCTTATTTAATGGTATTTATAATCGCGGTAATATACTTTTCCCGCAAAAACAGGAAGCCTAAAAGCCTTGCATAGCTATTGTCCTGATAATCCCAATTGAAAATATTGCGTTTGGATGCTCTTGTTCAGTCGGATTTGCAATCAGAACGAAAGAAGGATTTTATAACAAATTGCTCCCAAATCAGCGAGCAATAGACTTTTTGTGGCGTATTAAAAGCAGTTGACAATGAGCGAAGAAGTTAATCCGCAGATGCTTGCTTGACGAGATGATGGGTCAGCGAATTTCCACAAACGACCGAACAAAACTGCCACAAACGACCGAAAATTTGTTTTAATGCTTGCATAATCAAAACAAAACCAATTAGGGGTAATCACCATCTTCAGCCTGCTTGGGCGGAAGGATTTGAAGGCGGAGGCGGTTTTTGGTTGAAAAATTTGATAATTGAAGGGAAAAACCTATTTTTGCGCCATAATCCATTTCATTATGAGTGATAATAGGAGCATTCCCAAAGATTCTCGTGCCGTTGTGCAGGAAACTGGAGAATTGTATCAAGATGCCTGTACTATCATTGAACAGGCACAAGCAATGGCTTACCGTGCCGTGAACGAAGTGCTAATCAAGCGCAATTGGCTACTTGGTATGCGTATCCAACTTGAGGTGCTGAAAGACAAACGGGCGGAGTATGGAGAAAGAATAATAAAAGAACTGGCGAATGCATTAATTGTGCAATATGGCAGGGGCTTTACATGGAGAAATCTATATAATTACATAGATTTTTATCAGAAACACGAAGGTCTCTTTCAGGTAAAAGTTATGGTTGATTCTGATTCCACAGAGATTTTGCACGCAGTGAGTGCAAAATTTGATGAGGAATCTGATCACAATATTGTGCACGCAATGAGTGCAAAATCAGAAAAAGATTCGGAAAGTATTTTCCACGCAGCGAGTGGAAAATCTGAAATTGTCCCATCATTGACGGGATTATTCAACGAAATTGATTTGTATGGTCTTTTATCGTCCGTAAAACCTTTGAGGTTGTCATGGACTCACTATCGTATCATCCTTCAAGAATCTAATGCTGAAGCCCGCGCTTGGTATGAGCAAGAAGCCGCCAACGAAATGTGGAGCACGCGCACGTTGCAACGCAACATCAGCAGCCAATACTACCATCGCTTGCTGCAATCGCAAAACAAGGAGTTGGTCCGTGACGAAATGAAGCGATTGACCCAACCGCTACAGGACAGGTTGGAGTATTTGAAGAATCCTGTAGTGGCCGAATTTCTTGGCTTCAAGAACAATACTGACTACACCGAGAGCGATTTGGAGCAACGTATCATTGACCACATGATACCATTTCTCATGGAATTAGGCAAGGGATTCGCATTGGTTGATAGGCAGAAACGCATCCATACGGAGAAAGAGGATTATTATATCGACCTTGTGTTCTACAATTATAACTTGCGTTGCTTCGTGTTGATTGACCTCAAGACTACAAAACTTCGTCATCAGGATGTGGGACAGATGGATATGTACGTGAAGATGTACGATGAGATGATGATACCGCAAGGGCATAATCCCACCATCGGCATTTTGCTTTGCGCCGACACCGACGAGGATGTGGCCCACTATAGCGTGTTGAACGGCAATGACCAACTTTTTGCGGCGAAATACCTGACTTATATGCCTACCAAAGAAGAACTTCGGCGTGAAATAGAGCAACAAAAGGAGTTCTTCAGACTTCAAAACAGTTAAATAAGAGATTTCACTATGGAACAACTCATTCAAACAATCAGCGGCTACGTTTGGAGTCCGGCACTTGTGGCCATCTGCCTCTTGGCGGGCTTGTATTTCTCTATCGGAACGCGCTTCGTGCAGGTGCGTCGCCTGCGCGAGATGGCGCGACTGCTCTTTTCGTCGGAAAAGGGCGAGAAGACGGGCATCACCTCGTTTCAGGCGTTTTCGATGGCGCTTTCGGGGCGCGTGGGCACGGGTAACATCGTGGGCGTGGCCACGGCCATCGGCTATGGGGGTCCGGGTGCTATCGTCTGGATGTGGATTATCGCCTTTTTGGGTGCAGGTTCGGCCTTTGCCGAGGCTACCTTGGCGCAAATCTATAAGGAGGAGCACAAAGGCCAGTTTCGAGGCGGACCGGCCTATTACATCGAG
>CACXQO010000177.1 GCA_902769815.1 uncultured Bacteroidia bacterium
ATAGTTCAGCAACCAACTGATTTCCACCTCCCTTTGCAGCACCCAATAGGCCACACCGTAGGCCTTCAAGTGGTTCGTCTGGGTGTTGTCCATCGGGATAAGGAGGTAGGCGGCATGTGCTGGGAGCATTAAAGCCATCAAAACCAATATGATAAGCAGTTTTCGCATTGTCAGAAAAATAAAACTTGCAAAAATAGCAATTTTTCCGTTTTGTTGCTCAAAATAGGTTCAATTCTTTGACTAAAAAAGCCAACCCCACCCTAACCCCAGCGCGTCGCCAAACGCATGGAATCAGGATGGGGCGGCTTTTGCTTTTCTCCCGCTTTGCGTCACTGCGAGGCACGAAGCAGTCCAGACCTGAGGCTATAATCCGGATTAACTTCGTTGAATCTTCGATTTGCTTCGTCGTACCTCCTCGCAAAAGCGCGAAGCGTGTCATTCCTTAATCCACTTCCCCGATTCCACCAAGGTCGTTGAGCCTGTCGAAACGCCCGTTGTATAAACCTTCCAAACATAAACACCTTCAGCCCAATCTGTTGCATCAATCGCCGTCACATTCTCCGTAAGGGTTTGACTGTGGATAAGCCTGCCGTTCATGTCATACACTTCCACGCGTGCATTCTGCAAGGCCGTGCGGATGTTGAGGGTGTTGCCACCTGGGTTGGGATAGGCCGTGGCCACAGCAAACCCGTGCAAATGCGCTTCTTCTACATTCAAGAAATCCTCAGGTGTGATTCTAAATATACAGTAATCCACATAGCCAGTCGTTTTGGAACGATTGGAGCAAACGATACAACCGCCATCCGGACAAACGGCAATATCCAACGGACCAAGATTATAATTCTCTGGTATGAAGTAGATCTCACTCAATTTGTTCAAATCCTCGTCCATAACACCTACATACAAATTCCAACCTGTTCTAATATCCATCCAACCGAGCACATATATTTCACCTTGTTCGCCGAAACACATGCCGAAACCTTCATCGTTGCCCCTTGGGTTGGTGAGGCACCATGTCCAGCCCAATTGTTGGAATTGCTCATCATACACGCCCATTATAACATCCATTTCGCCGTTTGATTCAAAAGGAGTTTCGCAACCAACTGAATAGGTACGACCATTGTAGGGATGGATACCAAAAAGACAAGGGAGTTCGTGGATGCAGTAATAGGGCCAATTGTTTACATAGGAATTGGAATAATAGACCATTCCTGCATCTTCAACCACAGATATGGTATTTAAATCCTTGTCCAAGGTATGGCAATCATAAGCATAATGATCGGGATTCATCAAAATGAGACGATATCCCAATGAATCCGGCACGGAAAAGAAATAGTTAGTTAAACACTCACGAAGATCGTAAAATATCCTTTCCTTACTCACATCGCCTTGGCTTTTGAATTGTACCAAATGCATTGCTTCCTTTTGGTCAATCATCCAAAGACTATCAACGGGGTAAGAGATAGTCAGGCTGCCATCCTTGGAGAAAACATAGTGAATCATATTCCTATAAAACTCAGTCACCGTTGGATGATCGAAATCAAGGCCTTCCCAGTTGTAGCCTGTATAAGTTAGCGTCAGGTCATCCAGGTCGACATCCACCACGCAAAGCAAGGGTAACGTGTCGTTATCATCCGCACGGAACGACACATAACGAAACTTCCCATTCATAAAATTACCCTGCCCCCAGTATTCCAACCGATTGTTGGGCAAGCCAATGGAATCAAGGATTTCACCATCGTAGGTCATTTTCATTAGAACGCGACTGCCGGCATCAGTCCCGCCAAAGGCCAAAAATGCATTCTCATCGATACTTTTTATGGTCTTTATCCACACACTTTCAGAAGTATAAATAGTTGCAAGATCTTGGGGGTACTCTTGCGCTTGCATTCTCACCCCTCCCATCATCAGGAGCGCAAGCAGGGTGTAAAATCTTGTTGCTTTCATCGTACCGTTATCTTATTAGTGTAAACTTTTCCATCCGCATCCGTGACACGCAGCATATAAACCCCTTGCGGCAAGTCTGCAACGGGGATTTCATTCGTCCCCCGCACGGTCTTCACCACCTGACCAAGCGCATTATAAACATTCACTTCCGCAGCTTCAATTCCTTCAATGACAACCCTATCCTTTGCCGGATTGGGATAGACATAGATCTGCAAAGAATTTTCTTCAAGTCCACTAACAGGTATCATCGCCGACTTGTAAACGAATCCGTTTTCAGCAGCAATGTAGAAAACCGTGTCCACGCCATCAACCGCATACAAATCCCTGCATTGCACCATGCCGTTGTTCTCACAATCCGGAATGCCTTGTTTGACCCATTCGCAGTGTTCCCAGCCGTCTTTCATAATATACGGGTTTGTGTCTGTCGAGCCTTTCATTAAAGTCATGCCCATAAGAATGCATCCATAAGTGTCTGAAGTGTATTTGCTATGGCTTACATTTCCCATGCCGTAATAATCCATAATTGGGCACTCAACGTTCAAATAGGAAACTGTTTCAAAACCATCTTCCGTCACAAGCAGATTATGTGTACCTTCGCTGAAATAGCCATACATTTCCACATGGTTCTTGTCGAAGAAATGTGAAACAACCGAATAATCGAAATACGCACCATTAGTAACGACTTCGTTCCAAGTCTGTCCCGAATCGGTCGTTTTATGGATATGTATTCCGCCATCGATTACGACAACATATCCCGTTTCACCCTCAAAGAACAACTCACAATGATTCACCATTCCAAATTCAAACGGAGTTGAGGTGAAACTCTGTCCTCCGTCCGTGGTTCGCCATAGGACGGCATCTTTAGTAAAGAGGTAATAGGTTTCTTCGTCAACCACACACAAATCGCTGGGACGAATCCAATCAGGCCATTCCAAATGCACAAACTCCGTGTTGGGGAGTTCCTGCCAGGTCTCGCCGCCATCGGTGGTTTTCACGATAACGCCTTTGTGGTTATCGCTGTTCCACCAGCAAGAATCGCCGCAGGCATAGCCCACCTGAGCATCTGCGAAGCCCACATGAATCATGTCGTAGCCTTCTTTTTCAAACTTGACCGACCATGTTTCGCCGCTGTCGGTACTTTTCAGGATTTTGCCGTTTTCGCCGCAGACGATAACAGTGCTCTTGTCGAGGCAAGCCACATCAAAATGGTTTTCGTTAGTGCCTGTCGGGATTTCCAACCAACCTTCCACAAGCTGGGCTTGCATTGTGCCGCAAATGAGCATCGCGGCAAGGATAAGTAAATGTCTTTTCATGTTTGCTTTGTTTTTTATTTTGAATAACTCGATTAACTGTTTTGCAAATTCGTTTACGCTTTGCGTCACTGCGAGGATCGGAGCAGTCCAGCCTTTCTGGATTGCCGCGCTTCGCTCGCAATGACGCGAAACAACAATTTATTCCCTCAACACTTTCCGCGTGAGGCATATTTCCGCATTACGGATTCTCAACATGTACATTCCTTTGGGCAAGTCGCCCATTTCTATCCAACTGCTTTTGCCGCTGAAGGTCTTTGCTGCCACCACTTGGCCACTCATGTTGACGAGTTCCATTTCAGTGGCCTCAGCCTCGTTGGGCAGCACCACGCAAACCGTGTTGTTCGTGGGATTGGGATAGATTTCCGCCAAAGCTTCCTGCTGCATGGGCATTTCAGGAATACTGAATGTGCTATAATCCACGGTATCCGTAATATGGAACAACCAATAATCCTTCAAATGATGAGGAAACTCGGGATTGCTCAATTGTGCGCAATTTGTGCAGTTCACGTCACCACTTGAACCGCTCGGAGGGCAGATCAAATTCCCAAGAACGGTATATTCCCTGTCGTTATGCTTGATGACATCCGTGATACTGGTTGAGCCAGCACCTCCAGCCGAGCCCAAGCAGCGTTCCCACAACAGATTTCCGTTGGCATCAATTCGGAATATCCATCCCACACCCTCGTTCCATTCGTCCAAATTGATATGGCTGGAACTCGCCACGTCACCGTTTCTGGAATGAGTGTTTCCAAAAACGATAAAGCCGCCATCTTCTGTCCGAAACGTTTTCAGCAAGGACTCCTCATCTGAGCCTCCGTAACACTTACTCCAAATGATATTGCGGTTATTGTCCACTTTCCAAAGCCAAATGTCAGAAGTATAACGACCATTGGGGCTATTGTACAATGTGCCATAGTGCCATCCGCTGCCTTCCAAGTCACCGCTGTTGCAACTGGCCTCTCCTCCAAACAGATACCCGTCATTCAATTCGACGACATCGATAAAGGCACTATTCTCATCTCTTTCAGGGGCCGTGTTCGCGCATCCGTAGCACTCATGCCACTCTATTTCACCCGCCTGGCTCAACTTGACCAAGGTGGCATTGGATACTATTTCAGGACAAGGTATGTTACCCACCCCATAGGATTCGTTTTGCATACACACATAATATCCCCCGTCAGAAGCCTGCTGGACAGTGCAAACACCTTCATAGGCTTGCGAGCCTAAGGTCAGTTCCCATTCCAAGTTGCCGTTTCGGTCATGCTTGATGAGCCAGCCATCGTAGCCGCCAAAGATATGGCTGACATCGCCGCCTGCGTCGGTGTAGTCGCCGGAATTGATAATGCCGCCGTCGCTGGTGTACAAGCGGCCTGTTCCATACATGTGTCCATACTCGTTGCCGAAGCAAACGCGCCACAACTCATTACCATCTGAATCAATCTTGAGGGTTGTAAGATTCCTTGCCCCATAGCAATTCCATTGGCCTACCAAAAAGTACTCGCCATCTGTGTTTTCATCCTTGACAATCTTCACAAACTGACCCATAATGTCAAAGCACCAACCGTCCAGGAATTCATAATTGTCCTTGCCAACTTTTACTACCCAAGTCCGTGGCGTGTTCGCGGCACATTGCACTTGTCCTGTCCCAATGGTAGAAGGCTCAATGTTACCAGCAATCAAGAAGAAGTCTTCTTCTTCAGTTATTGAAAACGCATTGTCCCCTCCATATCCCCCAAAGCATTGTTGCTTGTCGATACGGATTTGCGCTTGCATTCTCACCCCTCCCGCCATCATCAGGAGCGCAAGCAGGGTGTAAAATCTTGTTGCTTTCATTGTGTTACAGTTTTGAAATTTTCGCAAAGTTAATGATAAAGACTACATGTCAAGAGCTTTTCGGGGGCAACTCCTGCCTTGTCCATACTTTTTTTTGTTGCCAACTTTTCAAAATATTGTTTTTCAATGATTTGAAAAATAGCAGCAAAACGGCTTGTCCCTATTTTTTTTTCCCATCTTCCATTACCTTCCAAACATAAACTCCCGAAGGCCAACTTTCAGCTTTTATGGAAGTGACATTCTCCGTAATTTCTTTCTTGCAAACCAGTTTCCCTGTCAAGTCATAGATTTCCACATGGGCATTTTGCAAGGCCGTGCGGATGTTCAAGCGGTCGGTGCCAGGCACAGGAAACAGCTCTGTGCAAACCGATTCAACCTCTCCCACCCCATCGACAGACCAATACACCCGCACGAAATACTCAAATTCGCTGTACTTCGAGCGTGCCGGGGCGGAATAGCAGTCGATGGCTTGGTAATAGGCCACCACCTTGTAAAGATAAGCCGTTTCATCCTCCATTGAGGTGTTGTCGGTATAGGACGTGTAATTGGCTCCCAATGTCTTGATTTGCTGCCAGTTCATTTCCGCTTCCTTGGTGCGGTAGATGTAGAACCCCGAAAGGCCGTCATTGGGTTGGGGCGTTCCCCAAGTAAGTTTCACTTTGTTATTGTTGGTCATCTCATACCATAGTTGGGTGGCTGGCTGGCAGTCGTCGCCAATGGTCGCACAAGCCTCGTTGGTCGGGTCGCTTTCGCCCGATGTGCAAAAAGCGGTCACAAAATAGCAATGCCCGCCATGCGTCGCTGATTCATCGGCAAAAGTAGCCTCGTTGTCTCTCACCGTCTGAATCAGTTGCCCGTCACGATACACATTATAATCTGCGTACTCATCAAAGGAAGTCCAAGCCAACACCACACGATCTTCCTCGGCAAAAGCCCACAAATCGGTGGGCGCACCGCAATCTGTGCCATTGCCGCAGCTGTTGTTCATTTGCAGGAAAACGCCTTCGTCGATGCCTTCCAAAGTGCCTGAATAGGAATAAACCACCTGATTGTCAGCATCCCTGATGACAAAACTCACATCGCTGACCGTGCTGTTTCCTTTGACCCAAGCGAAAGCAACATGGCCTAAAGGCACCTCAACGGAAATCGTCTCGCTGCTTGAGTGTGCCGTGACTGCTTCCACCACTTGCGAGGCATTGTTGATTACCTGAATGGAAGCGCCCTGCCAACCGTTGAAGAAGGTGGTGCCTGCCGCGATGGTCCACGAGCAGGAAGGCCCGAAGCGCACCCTGCTTTCTGTGGCAATCTGGCCATGCAAACCGTTGTTCACTGCATAAACCTGATAATCGTGCAAGCCATAAAACGGCACCTCATCCGTGATTTCCATGGCCGCGCCCGGTGTGACATTGTCTTCGGTATAAACCACCCTTCCGTCACGTTTGACTACGATTTGGTCGATATGGGTCAAGTTACTGTTGTTCAATGACTTTGTTGGATTGTTCCAATGCACTGTGCAGGTATAGGAATCTTCTGAAAGCGGCTGTACGCTCAAGTTGGTCGGTGCCTTGGGCATAGCGTTGTAGACGCCAGAAGGAACAGCATCGGCAATCATCTTTTGCACAAGGTTCCATGACTGGTTGTAGGTTTGCAGGTTGTCGATGCTGAACCAGCCATCGAGTTCGCCACCCCAACTCCAGTTGATGTGAAACAGGCCGTTGTCGTCGTAACCATCGCAGATGAATGAATGGCCCTGGCTTCCTCCATCGGTACCTGCATACAAAATCGGAATGCCCATATCCAAGGCATCACGCATCATGGCCACCCATTCATCGTAAGGATAATCGTCCCTAAACAGATTGTGCGAAGTGCCATAACCGAAATATGAACTCATCGCCGGTGGGATGCTTTGGTGCAAGGCACCGCTGGCCATGTTGCCATAGTTCATGTCGACGCTCACGCCGCAATGATACATGAGGATGGCAACATAATGATTGTCATCATTTAGCGACTCGGGCATTTCGTCCCAGTGGTAAGTGGTCGCGCCGAAATCAGCATATTGGGTGCCGTAAAGGTAACTGTTGTAAGAGTGCGAGCCTGTGCCTTGCTGCGGATGGTTCCAATACTTCATCACCTGCGCCATCGAGGTGGCCACACAACCGGCGTAGGCATTGCCGCAAGGTCCCGCTTCGTCTTTTGGGCAAAATGCGTTATAAAAACAATCTTGGTCCCAATGCGTGGCAATCAAGGGCTGGACGACCACCGATTTCAAGGTTTGGGTTTTGCCGCTGCGTTCAAGGTTTTCCCATTCTTGGGCAATCACGAAATCGGCTTTCTTCAGGTTTTCTTCCGCAAAATCAACGGATTGGCCATAGCCATCTAAGAAATAGGCCAATCCATCAGGGATGTTTTCAGTGTTGAAATTGCCTGTTTCGGCATAGCCGAGGATGGGGCTGGTGAGGTCGCTGGCCGAGATGATGACGAAACCGCCCGAAGTGCCGTTGAAGGCATAAAACGCTGGATGGCCTTTTTCGGAAACGCCGGTATAGACCCATTCCAACTGCGTGTCATTCTTGAAGTTGGCCTCGACAAACTTCGCGCCCAAGGCCTTGGCGCGTTCCACGCCGACCGTCCCGCCAAGCAATGGCATCGAAGCCATCAGCAGAACGGCGAGCAAACTGTAAAATCTGTTGTTTTTCATTTTAACTTGTTTTCCAGTCTCAGTGAGAGCCGTTGAGCCGCTCGTTGCGTAGATTTTCCAGAAATACATTCCCGATGGCCAAGCCTCAGTATTGACAGCAATTTGATTTCCAAATATTTTGTTTTCAAAAACTTTGCGTCCGGTGAGGTCGTACACCTCCACCCTATCCGCTGCATCGTGAACCTCAATGTTGAGCACATCCTTGCCCGGATTGGGATAGACGCAACTTTGGACTGCGGTTTCCTCCACTCCATTCGGGATGGGAAACTCTATAGCTCCGAGGTCAATACGCTCGTCAACCACGCGCGGACTGCCCGTAAAATCGGTTTCGGGATAATATTGGTTCATGTCGGTTGTCCCCGCATTGATGCAAGGCGAAGTCTCAAGCAACGACCAATGAAAAGCCGTGGTCGAAAGGTCATAAGCAGGGCCTAAACCTTCGGTCGGACGGACAAATTGTGGTTCTTCATAAATCGATCCTTCGTTCCCGTCGGGACAACTGACACAATTATTGAAAATAGTCGGGTCAGGATGCGTCGGGTCCATGCGTTCAAAATGGATTTGGGGCAAGTTCTGCGGATAGAAATCGTACAAATCGTTACCATACACGATGTTGTTGTAAATCTTCTGCCCTCCATTGGTCCAAATGCCAGAGCCTCGTCCGTTTAGGAATCCTTCGCTTTGGTTGTTGGCAATCGTGTTGTTATAATAATGTGAATAATTGGGTGCCGTGGTACCCAGCACTGGCGAATAGCCATCGTTGTTGACGATGATGTTGTCGTGGAAACGCCCCACGCCTTCCCAACCGAGATAGGCCGTGCTGCCGTGGTTGCCGTGGATGTAGAGCGCAGTGCCGTAATGTCCTGAGTTGTTGTAAAACTCGCAGTTGCGCACCGTGAAATGCCGCAAGCCGTCCATTCTGATACTCGCACCCCACCAAGCGTAATTGTCGTGGAAAACGCAATGCTCTACAAGGATTGTCCCAGGGTTGAGCACATACATTCCGCCTCCACCGCTACCGCTTGGCGAACTAGTATTGTGATCATTGCGGTTTTGCGAGAAACGGCAATGGGCGAAGTAGCAGTATTTCTTGTTTCTCACCTCAACGCCGGCGCCGTACCTTTCCCCTTCGGGTGCGCCCGTGATGATCTTTCCGTACTTGACCTCACAAAACTCCATCATCACGCTGTCTTGGGAATTGCTTTGGTCGGAAATCAGGTGGATGCCTCGCCACCCCGTTTCCGCTGTAGGATTATGGAAATCGGTGGTGTCGCGGGCGGTGAAGGTGACGAGAGCCTTATCCGCGCCCAAGGCATAAAACGAGCCGTTGTAGACGGTGATGCGGTAATAGCCTTCCGCAATCACCCAAGTCCCACGCTCAATGGTGAGGCGCGCCGTGCCTTCCGCATCAGGCTCGATGACGACATCACCCACAAGTTTAACAGTGTCGGCGTCCCAAAGCACATTGCCTTGGTATTCGCCCGAAACCTCGATGGTCTGAGCCGAAAGCGGAGCCATCAGCAAAGCCATCCAAATTGCAAAAAACAAACTTTTTTTCATGGCATAAAACAGTTTTAATGATACATTTAGTTTCATGCCTCCAAAATTATATAAAAAAATAGGGAGTTTTTCAACCCCAAAGGCCAAGTACAGATTTTTCTTTTCAACTCATTTTGATAATCAATGAATTACGAGAAAAAAGTACAGATTTTTGTTGGCGGTTAGGATGGAAAAAAGGGCAAAATCGCCCGATTTTAATCCGAAAATCAACTGAATTTCCTTGCTGATTTCCGACAATTCGCTATATTTGCATAAAATTACAAATCGGCATGAGCAAACAAATCGAAATAAGGAACAGCACGGCGGAGTTTCTGATTTTCCAAGCAGAGGGAAAAGAAGACGGCATCCAGGTCGTTTACAAAGACGAGACCATTTGGTGTACGCAAAAGGCGATGGCAGCCTTGTTTGACGTGGACAGAAGCGTCATCACCAAGCACTTGAAAAACATCTTTGAACTCAACGAACTCAACCAAGATTCAGTATGTGCAATTTTTGCACATACTGCTGAAGACGGCAAGTCTTATAATACCCAATTCTACAATCTCGACGCCATCATCTCTGTGGGATATCGTGTCAATTCATTGAGAGCCACGCAATTCAGGCAGTGGTGTACCTATGTGCTTCGGCAGTTCACCATACGAGGTTATGTCATCGACAAGAAACGTATGGAAAACGGGGCTTTCATCAATGAAGACTACTTCGAGCATCTGTTGGCTGAAATCAGGGAAATAAGGTTGAGTGAACGACGTTTCTACCAAAAACTTACCGACATCTACGCCACCGCCATCGACTACAACAAAGACGCTCCCACCACAAGGCTTTTCTTCAAGATGGTGCAAAACAAGATGCACTATGCCGTACACGGTCATACCGCCGCCGAACTCATTGTTGACCGCGCCAACGCCGAAAAAGAACACATGGGACTAACCACTTGGGAAAACGCCCCTAACGGGAAGATTGTGAAAACCGATGTGAGTATTGCCAAGAATTACCTGAACGAACTGGAGTTGGAAGACATGGGACGATTAGTCAATGCTGTGTTGGACATGGCCGAGCGTATGGCCAACCGCCATATTCCTATGACGATGGAAGACTGGGCAAAAAGAATCGACATCATCCTAAAGGCTGGTGGCGATGCCGTTCTTACCGACGGTGGCGTGGTGACGGCAGAATATGCCAAGACCTTCGCCGAAACCGAATTTGAAAAATACCGTCTCATCCAAGACCGCCTTTTCCAATCCGACTTCGACAAGTTCGCCTCCGAGCACCTCTTGCCGCTTGACGACATCAAGGAGATTGAAGAGTCAAACGATTAGAAGCCGATTTTTCTTTTCAACTCATTTTGATAATCAACGAGTTACGAGAAAAAAGTACAGATTTTTCTCAGTCCAAAAGCGCAGAAATCGGGTCAAAATCGGCCTTGTTTTTGAGGTTGGAGCTGTATTTTCTACTATGTTTTAGCGTTCAAACCTTTATCACATCTTCACCCAAAACCGTGGAGATTTTTGCCAATGTGCGAAGGGTGAAATTGTGCGTTCCTCCCACCCATCGCGACACTTCTGGTTCGGTTTTGCCCATGAGGTGAGCAAATTCCTTTTGTGACAAACCTCTCGCTTTCAGTAGCGAATCAATCTTGTCGGCAATGGCCCACGACATGTCTACCTGCTTCTTCATCTCGGCAGGAATCTTGGCCAATTCTTTCTGAAACATGCTGCTTGCGCTCATAACTCAAAATATTTGTTTTCGACACCAACCAGTTTTGTTTCTTTTATTTCGATTTCTCCAGCACGGATGTACGATTTTAGCAAAGCATCAAATTTCTGTAAATCAATCACATAACCTTTCAGTTCTTCACTTTCTTCGTAGGTTTTTGTTGTCTTCTCTCCACCATTCCCCAAAATCAATATCTTGTCTGTCAGTCTCAAACAATATAAGCGCAATTTGCTTTTCTCAATGGGTAAGGCCACAACATTGTCATTCATTTTCCCTTCGGGGCGAAAATTTCTTTCTAATGCGCCATGTGAGGCTATCTTGTCAAGTGCAAGCAATATAATCTGATAATCGCGCTGCAAAACAGCATTATCCTTGAATTTCTCCATAAACTTCTCAAATTCAGAGATTTCACTATTCTCAAAGATAATCGTGTAAAGACTGACAAAATCTGTCTCATTCATAATGTCAAGTTTGGCCTGCTTCATATTAATCATTATTGTTACATAGTGCAAAAATAAACATTTTTCGGAAACCAATTACTTTATATGCTATTTTTTTTGTAAAAAACCACCAAAAGCCCTCAACAGTCCCCAATCGCCATTGGGAACGGTTAGGCTTTCGATGGCTTGTCGGTTTACTTTATTCCTTAACCCACTTCCCCGTTTTCGCGAGGGTCGTTGAGCCTATTGTAACGCCTGTAGTATAAACCTTCCAAACATAAGCCCCCGAAGGCCAACTTTCGGCATTTATCGAAGTGACATTCTCCGTAATTTCTTTCTTACAAACCAGTTTCCCGGTCAAGTCATAGATTTCCACACGGGCGTTCTGCAAGGCCGTGCGAATATTCAGCACATCCTTTCCGGGGTTGGGATAAACATCTGTTGTGCTGGTTTTCGTGCCGTTTTCCCCAACGGAAAGAATGCCGTCCTCAAACATCGGGATGTCGTAAGGTTCATATACTGGCACCCAATGTTTATAAATTGAAGGGTTTTCCTGCGCATCCACCCAAGCGTTGAGGGCATCCACCATGATGTCGGTTGAAGTGCCGCCTGCCAACACACTCGTTTCCAGTTGGCAGGGACCTGTGGGGAGAAACTCGGCACACTCGGCTATATTGCCCAGAGTAAAGCCAAACAAGCCAGCATTTTCATAGTTGTTCCAAATATGGCCATAACAGTTTTCCACAAGGCAACCTTCCATGTTTTTGCCAACAATCGAGCCGTCATAAGTGGCTCTCAATACCGAAATACTCTCGGCGAAACAGTTCTTCACAACAGCCTTATATCCACCTGTTTGTGACTTTGGATCCGTCTCGTTAAAGCAAGCCACTCCACCCAATGCGTACGCTCCTCCAAGACATTCCAAAAAATATCCGTAGTAAAAGCAATTGCATATTTCAGCATCAGCATAGCCTCCTTCTGAAAGGTTCTTGAAAACGATGCCTCCTGCGCGGTCTCCTGCTCCCATAGCATGATTGCCATAGACATAAGCACAATTCCTGATTGTGGAATTGCGGTTCAGTCCGACCGCCCCTCCAAGATTATTCACATCCATACCACTGGAACTCACAAAAATCTTGACAATGCAGCCATCCACCAATGACAATGAATCTGCAAAGCCGACCATGCCCCCATCGTAATATTGTTCATAATCCGGCCCAAAAACAAGGTGACGATTGGCAAGACCACCTGAATTGATAGTAATATCTTTCACGATGCCATGACATATATATCCGAAGAATCCAAAATCAAGATTGGTCTCTTCGTCGCTTATCCCACCTTGATTCAGTCCAATGTACAAACCATCAAGTGTATGACCACCTCCATCGAAAGTGCCCTTGAAAGGATGCTCCCGGCTGCCAATAGGCGTAAAGCGCAATTTTCCCACGGCTTCAAAGTCTATATCGTTAGTTAGTCGCACAGTGCGGCCGTTGAAGTCATCTGGAATGCAACCGTTCAAGCCATTCACCACACTTGGAAGCCAAGCCAAGCCTTCTACCGTCGAGATTTCTACATTGCCATTGACATCAATAACATAACCAGTGGGCTGCTCTGTAACCTCATCAATCCAATAAGGGTAATTTATGTAATCCCTTTCTTTTTCCATTCCGTCTGCGCCTTGCGCGTGACACAATGCCGCCGAAAAAAGAAATGCGGCAAACATAATCGTAGTCTTTTTCATATTCTGTTGATTTTTAATTTGTTATTCTTTAATCCATTTCCCCGTTTCCACTAAGGTTCCTGAGCCCGTCGAAGGGCCGGCTTGATTCGTGTAAACTTTCCAGACATACACTCCCGAAGGCCAAGCCGCCGCGTCAATAGTCGTCACATTGTCCGTGATTCTTTGGAAGGCCGTGCGGATATTCAGCACATCCCTTCCCGGATTGGGATAGGCCGTAGCCACAGCAAAGCCATGCGAATGAGCTTCCTCTACATTCAGGAAATCCTTAGGCGTGATTCTGTAAACACAATAGTCTGTCGATCCAGAATCTTTGCCACGGAAACAGCTCAAAATGCAACCTCCTGCCGGACAAGCCGAAATGGTATTGGGAGCCAAACTTAAGTCGGGCTTGAAGTAAATCTCACTCCGTTTGTTCAAATCCTCGTCCATCAGCCCTACATAGACATTGTAATATCCCTCGCTTTCCGTTTGCCCAGTTCCTTTGAATAATGGCAAATCCATCCAACCAAGCATATACACCTCACCATTAGGACTGAAACTCATCCCATAGCCTTCATCCTTACGATAGGGATTGATGATGCCAAAAGTCCAATTCACAAGGTTAAAGTCCTCGTCGTAAGCAGTCATAATTACATTCGTTTTTTCATCCTGATATTCCCATGCGTCTTCACTGCCAACCGAATAAGTACGACCGTTGTATGGATTGAATCGCATTGAGCAAACATCGTTGGAAATAGCGTATAACCATCCACTCATATTCTGGTTGGAATAGTGTACCCTACCCACAGAATCAGCGACAGAGATTGTGTTAAGGTCGGCATCAAGGGTGTAACAATCAAAGTCATACCTCTCATTCATCAAAATGAAGCGAAAACCCAAAGAATCAGGTGCCGAGAAGAAAAAGTTGGTCAAAGAGGCTTTATAGTCGCGAAACACCCTTTCCTTTATTATATTGCCCTCATTGTTAAACTTTACCAAGTGCATGGATTCTTTTTGGTCAATCATCCAAAGACTGTCAACGGGATATGACAAAGTCAGGCTACCGTCCTTTGAAAAAACGGGGTAAATCATATTTGTGTAAAACTGGGTTACTGATGGATGGTTGAAGTCAGAGCCGTCCCAATTGTAACCAGTATAAGTCAGCGAAAGGCCATCAGGATCAATATCAACAACACAAAGCAGAGGAAGCGTGTCGTTGTCATCCAAACGAAACGAGACATAACGGAGTTTCCCATTCATGAAATTGGCATGCCGCCACAATTCCAGTCGGTTATCGGGCAAACTGATGGAATCAAGGATTTCGCCCTCGTATGTGATTTTCATCAGTGCGCGGCTTCCTGAATCGGTTGCTGCAAATGCAAGGAAAGCATT
>CACXQO010000178.1 GCA_902769815.1 uncultured Bacteroidia bacterium
GTCGTGATGCCTTCGGTCTTTTTCAGTTTGGCCGCCGACACCATCTTCATCGCGCTCGTGATTTTCTGCGTCGAGGCGACGGAAACGATTCTGGCCCGTATTTCTTTCAGTGATGCCATAATTTTCTTTTTCGTTGCTGGACTTGCTTTCTCGCGGTAGCGACAGCGGGGCATGCCCCGCTGTTGGCAAAGCCCAGCAGATAATTATACGAAATGTTCGCTCAAATTCAACGCTTCTTCCTTCAGCACGGCCTTGATGTCGTCGTCGATTTTGCCGGCTTTCAGTTGGGCCATCACGTCCTTGTGCTTCACTTCCATGATGTCCAAGAACTGTTTCTCGAACTCAAGCACCTTGTTTTCAGGCACTTTGCTCAACAATCCATTAGTGCCGCAGAAGATGATGGCGACTTGTTTTTCGACGGGCATAGGCGTATATTGCGGCTGTTTCAGCAGTTCCACGTTCTTGCGACCCTTGTCGAGGATGGCCAAAGTAGCGGCATCGAGTTCGGCACCGAACTTCGAGAAAGCTTCCATCTCGCGGAATTGGGCTTGGTCGAGTTTCAAGGTGCCGGCCACCTTCTTCATGGACTTGATTTGGGCATTGCCACCCACACGCGACACCGAAATGCCCACGTTGATAGCGGGACGGATACCCGCATTGAACAAACTGGTTTCCAAGAAGATTTGTCCGTCGGTGATGGAAATCACGTTGGTCGGGATGTAGGCCGAAACATCGCCCGCCTGCGTCTCGATGATGGGCAGTGCAGTGATGCTGCCGCCGCCTTTCACGATGTCCTTGAGGCTGTCGGGCAGGTCGTTCATCTGGCGTGCCACGTTATCGTTCTTGATGATTTTGGCGGCGCGTTCCAACAAACGGCTGTGGAGGTAGAAGATGTCGCCCGGATAGGCCTCACGTCCCGGAGGACGGCGCAAAATCAGGGAAACTTCACGGTAGGCCACGGCCTGCTTCGAGAGGTCGTCGTAAATGACCAAGGCGTGACGGCCCGTGTCGCGGAAATATTCGGCGATGGCCACGCCCGCGTATGGTGCATAAAACTGCATGGCGGCAGGGTCGGAGGCCGTTGCGCTGACTACGATGGTATAGTCCAAAGCACCATATTTTTCGAGTGTGTTCACGAGATTTCTAACGGTGGAACCTTTCTGTCCCACAGCGACATAGATGCAATAAATCGGGTCGCCATTCTTGAAGTTGTCCTTCTGATTAATAATGGTGTCGATGGCGATGGCGGTCTTTCCCGTCTGGCGGTCGCCGATGATCAGTTCACGCTGGCCGCGCCCGATGGGAATCATGGCATCGATGGCCTTGAGTCCGGTTTGCAGCGGCTGGTTCACGGGTTGGCGGAAGATGACGCCCGGAGCCTTGCGTTCCAAAGGCATTTCGTAGGTCTTGCCTTGGATGGGTCCCTTGCCGTCGATGGGGCGACCGAGGCCGTCCACCACGCGGCCCAACATGCCCTCGCCCGCCATGACGGAGGCGATGCGTTGGGTGCGCTTCACCGTCTCGCCTTCCTTGATGCCCTCGGTGGGGCCGAGCAGCACCACGCCCACGTTGTCTTCCTCAAGGTTGAGCACCACGCCCATCGTGCCGTTCTCGAACTCGACAAGCTCGTTGCTCTGCACCTTGTCAAGGCCATAGACGTGCGCCACGCCGTCGCTCACTTGCAGCACCTTGCCAATCTCCTCAAACTGAACCTTGTTGCTCATGTTTTGGAGTTGCATTTGCAGGATGCTCGATATTTCACTTGGTTTGATGTTTGCCATGTATGTTGTTGTTTATTGTTGTCCGTTTAATTGTTTGCTTCCTTGGTTCCGACGAATTTGCAATTCGGCGGAGTTGAGGTGGGGATTTCAAATCCCCTTCTCGATGCTGGCGGATTGCAAATCCGCCAGAACATTTACTATTGTTTCAATCTGTTTTTCAGTGCGTTAAGTTGTCCAGCCACGCTCGCGTCCATGCGGTTGTTCTCTATGTCGAGGATGAATCCGCCAATGAGCGAAGGGTCAATCCTGACATCCATTTCGGCCTCGGCATCAAAGGTCTGCTTGACGAAGGCCTTGATGCGGTCGTAGGTCGCCTCGGACAGTTCGGTGGCCGTGGTCACTTGCGTACTTAGGATGTTATGCTTGGCGCGATACATCTCCATGTATTTCATGGCGATAAAGAACATCTTGTTCTCGCGTTTTTGGTCGGCCACAAAGGCGATGAACTGCTTCAGTGTGTCATGCAATGGCTCGCCTACAGACATCTCCATCAACTTCACCTTCTCCTCACGCGCCACGATGGGGTTGGCCAACACCTCATTGAACTGGCTGATAGCCAAAAGGTAATTGTGGGCAAAACGCATCAGGCCGTTGTAGACAGCCTCTTCGCAGCCTTGCTCTTGGGCCAACTGGAACAAAGCCCGCGCATATCTCACCGATATTCTTCCGTTGTCCATAACTTAGGCTTCAATGCGGGGTTGGTTGTTTCTGAGCAGTTGCTCAATGTAGGCACTTTGCGACTGCTTGTCGTGCAGTTCGCGTTGCAGCAGTTTCTCGGCGATGTCGACGCTGAGGGCGATGACCTCGTTCTTGATTTGCGCCATAGCCTCGGCCTGCTCTTTTTCAATCTTCAGGCGGGCGTCGGTCACGATTTTCTCGGCTTCCATGCGGGCTTGCGTCTTCGCCTCCTCAATGAGTTGGGTCTTCAGGTCTTGGCTCTCCTTCATGATCTTGATTTGCTCGGCTTGCGCCGCCGCCATGGTTTCCTGCCGTTTCTGCTCGATGCCTGCAAGGGCGTTGTTGGCCTCTTCAGCAGCAAGCAATGAGTCGGCGATTTGGGTGTTGCGTTGTTCCACGGCACCCATGATCATCGGCCAACCCACCTTCGCCAAAATGACGAAGACGATGAGGAAGCCTATGAGCATCCATATCACTAATCCACTTTCGGGAAGAAATAGTTCCATTTCTCTGTTTTTTTGAAGGTTAAGGCTTGGGGCTTAATCCGCCCTCCTGATAAGGGAGAGAGGCCAAGCCCCAAGCGGGGTTGGCTTATTTCATCACAGCCAACACGCACACGACGATGGCGAACAGCGTTGCACCTTCGACGAGGGCGCCAGCAATGATCATACCTGACTGGATTTTTCCAGCGGCTTCGGGCTGACGAGCCATGGCTTCCATGGCGGATTGTCCGATTTTACCGATGCCAAAAGCGGCACCAATCACTGCAACAGCAGCGGCGATGGCGGCCAAACCCGGCACATACGATACTGCTTCAAGAATGGTTGATAATAACATGATTTTTAATTGTTTAAGTGTTTATTGTTTAAGTGTTTAATTGTATTTTTCAAATTCCAAAATTCCTAACTCTCAACTCTCAACTTTCAACTTTCAACTCTCAACTCTCACTCGTGTTCCGGTTCATGTTGTGCCATGCCGATGAACAGCGATGACAAAATGGTGAAAACGTATGCTTGGATATACGCCACAAGCAGTTCCAATGCCGTCATAAAGATGGTCATAAAGATGGAAACGACGCTCATTGCGCCACCCATGCCTGCGCCATACATGCCGCTGATGATGAAAATCAGAGCCATCAGCACCATGATGATGATGTGGCCGGCAAGGATGTTGGCGAACAGACGCACCATCAGGGCGAAAGGCTTGGTGATGGTCGAAATCAGTTCGATGATGGGCATTAGCGGGAATGCCTTCAAGAAGATGGGCACGTCGGGCCAAAGGATGTCTTTCCAATAGTGCTTGTTGCCGAAGACGTTCACGAAGAAGTAGGTCATCAAGGCCAAGACCAAGGTGATGCTGAGGTTGCCCGTCACGTTGGCACTGAAGGGGAAGAACGGGATGAGGCCGAACAGGTTGGCGAAGAAGATGAAGAAGAACACCGTCAATAAATAAGGTGCGAACTTCTTCACTTTCTTTTCGGGGATGTTGGGGCGGATGATGCCGTCCAAAACCATATAGGTGAGCCATTCCACCAAACCTTGGTACTTGGTGGGTTTGCCCATCGGGTCTTTCTTGTATTTCTTCGCGGCTGGCAGGAAGAAGGCCAACATGAAGCCGCACACGAGGAAGATGCCGAAGGCGTTTTTGGTGAACGAAATGTCGAACGGGCGCGAGATGCTGCCGTCGGCTTTCACCTCCACCAACTTGCCTGGATACCTCTCGGCACTGATGGGCGGGATGTAGAAATTGGCGCCGTTGTGGTTGAAGGTCTCGCCCTCTTTCAACTCGCAGACGTGCTTCGACGAGAAGCAGTGCCAGCCGCCGCCGTCCTTGCACTTCACGATGACGGGTAGCCACACGCATACGGGATGCCCGTGGATTTCCGTGATGTGGAAGCAATAGCTGTCGCCCGTGTGGCCGAAGATGAACGACTTGGCGTCAAACTCCTCCGACTTCTCCTTTTCAGGCTCTTGCGCAAAGCCTTGTTCGGGCGCAAAAGCCATCAAAGCGAGGAAAAGGAACAGCGCAATATGTTTCAGAACATTTTTCATGCCTTGCTAACTTTGTTCAAGTTCTTGATAAAGTGGTTGTAAACGCAGGTTTCCGCGAAAAGTGCGATGAGATAGGCCGAAGCCGTGATGATGACAAAAGCCCGACTGCTTTCCTTGACGAAGACAATGTAAAGGACGAGTGCCGCCACTGTAAGCACCATCTTGATGCCTTTGTAAACCAAAAGCCAGGTGAGCTTGTTGGGATGGGCTTCCACGTTCTTTTGCATCAGGTGGCAATAGAAGGCACCGAGAATCATAAAGAGGTTGGGAGCCATGATCATCCACTTGTTCCACCAAGGCTTGTCGGCAAAGAAGCAGAGCAGAACGCCGTCAAAGACGATGCAGAGAAGCAGAAAAACAGCCAAGTATTTTGTCAGCACATTCTTTTTCATAACTCAACGCAGATGGTCAGTTGATTGTCGTGGTTCTCGGTGAAGCCGCCCTTGATGTCGAACTCCCTATGCTCGCCCTTGCCGTCGGTGAGGCTCACTTTGCCGGCCTCAAGGATGGCGACGATGGCGGCATGGTGTTCCAGCAGGGTGAATGGCCCCATCTGGCTCGGCACCGTGACACTGGTGGCTTCGCCTGCAAACAGCGTTGCGCTCGGTGAAATGATTTCGACTTTCATCACACCTTATATTAATTGTTGGCAGCGTTTTTCATCAGTTCCTCACCCTTGGCGATGGCCTCGTCGATGGTGCCCACGAGGTTGAAGGCCGCTTCGGGATATTGGTC
>CACXQO010000179.1 GCA_902769815.1 uncultured Bacteroidia bacterium
ACGAATACAAACGCGAAATGGTGAAGCATTTCAAATACGAGGAGGAAGTGGTGTTTCCGTATATCACCGCTTTGCGCAAAGGCGAAAAAACCGACTACAACATCGACCAGTTCCGCCACAACCACAGCAACATCGAGGACGCACTTGAGGACATGACCAACATCCTCATCAAGTACCTACCGGGCAACATCTTACCCTCGGAGCGCGTGTGCATCGCCACCGACATCATCGAACTCTCCGCCGACCTCAGTAGCCATTCGCTCATCGAGGAGCACATCCTCATCCCCTTCGTCGAATCCCTCGAAAACGCCAAGCCATGAGTAACCGAGTTATCATTTGCGAAGCCTCCGAAATCATCACTAACGGGCTTCACGAAATCATCCAAGGCATGGCGGGTTTCGATGTGGTCATGCGTTTGGACTCGCCCGAAAACCTTTCGGAAAAACTGCTTGTTTCGGATGCCAACATACTGATAATAAATCCATTGCTATTGGGTTTCAACAGCCAAAGCATGTTGTCGCAATGGCTCAAGGAAAACCCGCAATTGGTTCGCATCGCCTTGGTGACCGTCTACACGGATGAGTCGACCCTTAAGGGTTTTGACGGTATAATCGGCATCAACGACAGCAAATTGAAAATCATCAACAAACTGAACCAAATCGCTCAAAGCACCGACAAAAACGAGAAACCTGACGACGTGGAACTCTCGAAACGCGAAATCGATGTGCTTGTTGCCGTTGCCAAAGGCTTGATGAACAAGGAGATAGCCGACCAGATGAACATTTCAATCCACACTGTCATCTCGCACCGAAAGAACATCACGCGCAAGACCGGAATCAAGTCTGTTTCGGGCCTGACGGTGTATGCTTTGCTGAATAATTTGATTGACGAGAATGAGGTTTATAAATAGTTGAGAGTTGAGAGTTTAGAGTTGAGAGTTTAGGGATGTTGGGGAGATTGACGGATGCTTAGGAAAAACAGATATGCCTCGTTTTTGATGAAGTCGCGTAGTTCGCGAAATTCTTCGAGGGTTGTTGGCACGGGAAAATCGGGACATTCGTACACTGCATCGAAAGCGGAAAAGTCGAATTCTGTAACACTTTTCGGTTGATAGCCTGACAAGTCAAACAAACATTCTTTCATCGCTATAATCATCAATGGTTCAATGGTTTCCGCAGGATTCCTTCCCGCCGAAACCACCTCAATCGAGGTCGAATAGTCATGCAAAAATGCTGCAGCCATCGGGCCGCAGCATGAGTCTGTTTCGGTGACTACCAAAACTTTCATATTATTCAAAAAATCATTTACCAATCAACAGCCATCCTTTGGACAGGCATCGTCATGCAGCGTGCGCCGCCGCCACCACGGGAGAGTTCGTTGCCCTCGAAAGCGACGATGCACTTTTTTCCGCTGAGGTCATATTTGCCGTTGACCACATCGGCAGCCGTGACGACATTGTATCCCGCCTTGTTCAGAGCGTCCAATGTGTGCTTGTTGCGGCCATATCCGAGGAATTGACCAGGGGCAAGGCAGAAGAAGTTGCAGCCGCTGTGCCATTGTTCGCGGGCGGCGAAATCGTCGTTGCCGTTGCCGCAATACACTGGCTCAAGGTCGATGCCAACGGATTTCAATGCGCTGACCATGTCGGGCGCTTCCGCTCCCAAAGCCTTCTGTCCGTCAATGGTGATGTGGAACGTCTTGAAAGTGCTGCTCTTGATGACAGGCTTGTAGATCATGCACTTGTTCACATCGAGCATGGTGAAAACCATGTCGAGATGGATGAAGGAGTCAGGAGTAAGGGGCAACTCTTGGAAAATCAAGTGTTTCACCCCGGGTTTGGTCTTCAGATGTTCCACCAATGCTTCCACGCCGTGCATGTTGGTGCGTGCGCCAACGCCGCAAATCACCACATCGTCGCGAATAATCTGCACGTCGCCGCCTTCTACTGTACCAATGCCGCGTGAGTCGTAATTCAGAACGGGATTGATGACTTTAGTCTCAAACAATGGGTGAAGGTTGTAAATGGCTTCCAAAATCATGCACTCGCGGGCACGCACTTGTGTGGCCATGTTGCTGATCATGATGTTGTCGAACATCGTGAACGAAGCGTCGCGCATGAAAAACAGGTTGGGAATAGGCGTCAGGGCCGACTTGTCGCTGTTGATGTAGGTGATGTCGTCCAAATACACGCCTTCAATGAGTTGACGGGCAAGGTCTTCGGCGGAAAGCGACTTCAGATAAGCTGCAATGAAGCCTTTGTTTTCGGCTCTGCATATCCTATCGACAAGACCGTTCTTTATATGGTCCATTTTCAGGATGTCCGTCAGCAAGTCGCTGATTTCGTGAACCTCTGCAACTTTTTGCAACACCTTCTTGAAATAGCCGTATTCTTTTTGTGCGACCTGCATGTTCAGAATGTCGCTGAACAGGTATGTATGCGCGTTTTCGGGAGTTATTCTTTCCAATTCAGGGCCGGGAGTATGCACCAGAACATGTTGGAGTTTGCCAATTTCTGAATTTACACTGACATTGATGGGTTGGGAATCCATAAAGATTATTTTGATGAAACAATGGGAACTGGCGTTTTGCCCGTTCCGAATATCGCTGCAAAGGTAAGAAATCTTCCTTGATTAGCAAGGGCAAAATTCAAAAAACTAATCATAAACCCGAAACGTGACTTTTTCGGGTTGCTCGATGTGGAGAAACAACGCCGCACATTCCTTTCCGCCCCAGTTGCCCACCATGCTTGCTTCTCGCGTCAAAATCTTCAATTCATTGATAAACTCGCTGCGGGGCATGGTATAAGCCCCCAAACTCATCAGATGGCTTGTTTCTTGCTGGCAATCAATAAGTTTGAAACCGTTGATTCTCAAAAAATGATGCAGATGATAAAATGCCACTTTGGAAGCATCGGTCACGGTGTGGAACATTGACTCTCCGAAAAAGACCTTCCCAATGGAAACGCCATATAATCCGCCCACCAACTTGCCGTCAAGATAACATTCGAAGGAATGGGCGATACCTAATTCATGCAGGTGACAATATGCCTCAATCATCTCGTCTAAAATCCAAGTGCCATCCTGTCCCTCGCGTGGTGTTTCGGCACAATGCGTTATCACCTCTCGGAAACGGGTGTCGATTCTCATATCAAATTTTCCTGACCGCAATGTATGGCGTAATGACTTGCTGACTTTCATCTCGCCGGGACGAATGACCAATCGAGGGTCAAGCGACCACCAAAGGATAGGTTCGTCTTCGTTGTACCACGGGAAGATGCCGTTGGCATAGGACATGATGAGGCGTTGGGGCGTGAGGTCGCCGCCAAAGGCCAAAAGGCCATCTCGGTTGGCGTGGTCAACGGGTGGGAAAAAGCAATTGTCGTCGTTGAGTTGATAAATCATGGCGCAAAAGTACAGAATAATTCCGTATTTTTGCGAGTTCAAAAAACGCAACGCGATGCCTCGGTATTTCATCCACATGGCCTACAACGGTAGCCGCTACAATGGCTATCAGATTCAGCCTCACGCGCCAAGCGTTCAGGCTACGGTGGAGCGTTGTTTGAGTCTCAAATTGGGGCAAAAGGTTGGCATCACGGGCTGCGGGCGAACCGACACGGGTGTCCATGCCCGAAATTATTACGCCCATTTCGACCTTGAAAACGAAATCAAGAACACAGAAACGCTTGCACGTCAGATGAATACGTTTCTTCCCGAGGATATTGTAATTTATCGGATTTGGCAGGTCGCGCCCGACATGCACGCCCGTTTCGATGCCGTTTCGCGCACCTATAATTATTATATCACGCGCACTAAGAACCCGTTCCATACGCGCGATGCCTATTTCCTTTACGGCGACCTGGACATCCTGAAAATGCAAGAAGCCGCAAATCTTCTCTTTGAGTATGAGGATTTTACGAGTTTCTCAAAAGTCCATACCCAAGTAAAGACCAACAACTGCAAAATCATGGAGGCACGTTGGTTTGAACAAGACGGTTTGCTCGTTTTTCGTATCAAGGCAGACCGATTCTTGCGCAATATGGTGCGGGCCATCGTCGGCACTTTGTTGGAAATCGGGAAAGGGCGCATGACCTTGGAAGAGTTTCGCGCCGTCATTGAGCGGAAAGACCGCTGCGAAGCTGGAACCTCTGTGCCTGCCCATGCGCTTTTTTTGGAGGAAGTCGAATATGATACCGGCCCTTCGACAAGCTCAGGGACTTAAGGCCGTTGAGCCTGTCGAAACGCCAACTTATCTTAAATCTTTGAATCTTAAATCTTTAAATACAAGAATATGTTCCAAAAAATCATTCGTTTTTGTGTCAAGTTAGTTCAGAAATACTTACCTGAACCTTTCATTTTTGCTGTCGTTTTGACTTTGTTGGCCTTCATTATCGCCATGCCGATTTGCAAGCAATCGCCTATTGAAGTAGTCGAGCATTGGGGCAACGGGGTTTGGTCGCTGTTGGCCTTCGCTATGCAGATGGCTTTGGTGTTGGTAAGCGGTTCGGCCTTGGCTGCTGCGCCGTCCATCAAACGGGGCATTAGCGCATTGGCGGCCAAGCCGAAAACGCCTGCGGGAGCCATCGCATTGGTGACGGGCATTTCGGCCATCGCGTGCTGGCTCAACTGGGGCTTTGGCCTTATCGTTGGAGTTATCTTCGCCAAGGAAATCGCCAAGAAGCTGAAAGGCGTTGACTATCGGCTACTTATTGCCTCGGCATACAGCGGTTTCGTTGTTTGGCACGCCGGACTTTCAGGCTCTATTCCGCTGACGATGGCCACTGAAGGCTCCAATCTGGAAGCCGTCACGAAAGGGGCTTTGACGCATCCTGTTCCCATCGGTCAAACCATCCTTGCAACGCAAAATCTGATCATGGTGGCAGTGGTCATCGTGGCCATTGTGGTGGTCAATTCGCTAATGCATCCTAAAGACAACCAAGTGGTTAGCATCGAGCCGTCCTTGCTTTTTGAGGAAGAACCCAAGCCAGTACCAAAAGCGACTTCACCCGCTGAAAAAATGGAAAACAGTCGTGTCCTTTCTTGGATTATCTCCATATTGGGACTGTCGTATTTGGTCATCAAATTGTTCTTCAAAGGCGGCAGTTTCGACCTCGGCGCGGTCATTATGCTGTTCCTTTTCCTCGGTATTATCCTGCATGGCACGCCGTTGGC
>CACXQO010000180.1 GCA_902769815.1 uncultured Bacteroidia bacterium
GCACCTATGGCCAGAAGAATCACGCCGAAAGCAATGGCGGTCTGAACATCGTCTGCCATGTGAATCTTCTGCGTATCTTTGCTTATTGTATTAATAAGGAAGATGCCAAATCCAATCAAGCCGATGCCCGATATGGTGGTGATGCAGCCCCAAAGCAGTTTCGAAAGCAGTTTCTCCTTCAAGAGCTTTTTCTTCGGCGAAATCTTTTTGAGCAGTTCCTCGACATCCATGTCGGGATTCTTCTCGATGGCCGCCGTGACGATTTGCGTGCGAGCATTGGTCTCGTTCATTTTACGACGTGTTTCCATCCAAATGAAGGTAATGGGGAGTACGCACCCGCATAAAATGACGGGAAGCATGTCGATTAAATCCATCCAAATTAAATTGCTATCCATTTTCTTTTGTTTTTAGTATTAGACTTTTGTTTTCTTGAACCAGTTCGCCCATATAACAAGTCTGGATGGCAAAAGGTGACGTCCAACGAAAAAAATCAGCAAAACAGCAAAACATAAATCCCCGCGCCGACAAGGCAAGGAATCAGCCCGATCAACATTCCCCAAAGTGATTGGATGAAGTGGTATTTTTTCTGGTGGTATGCCTTGTCCATGTGTTCCGTGCCTGGCAAGCGCACTTGCCTCATATTGGCGAAAAGCACCCAGTCGAGGAAGAAGCAGTCGTACCAGTCGATGAAAAGCCAAAGACCGTAGCTCAGCAAAAACGCCGACCAAAAATCGTAGGCACCTGCCAGTTTCACCACGACGAGAAGCAGCGCGAGCGCCACCAAAAGCGCAAATCCTTTCTTCCACAGCACGGCTCCCGAGAAAAACTTCGTCGGAATCCGCTCGTGGGTCTTGAAATACTCCTCTTGGATGTCCTCGGGATAGTCCGCAATCCACCAAACGGGGTTTTTCACCAAGGGAATCAATATCATCGCCGTGAAGGCGATAGTCAGCACAAGGGCTTCGATGATGATGACGGTCCAATTCATGACTATAGGCGTTTTTTCAGATTAATCAATGCAACGACTGCTTCAGCCAATCCCAACACAAAGAACACGTTACTCATGGCATTGAAGCCCCACACCCACCATTCAAGGACAATCCAAAGCATCAGGATGATGCCGCAAGCGAGAACGGCGTATGGGGCAAGGCGATGTTTCTTGAATAGCAGAAACGCCGCGATAAATTGGGTTACGCCATTCAAAATGAGCAGCACAAAGCCCGAGGCGATGAAGTTATTGAAAAAGATATCCGGCCAAGGCATTTTTGCCCGCAACATTTCCAATAGCGGCTCACCGCCCCATGTCGTGCCTGTGGGGTCAAGCCACATCATCACCGCACCGGCCACTGCGCCGATGGCGATGAACAAGGTTAGGGTTTTTTCTATCGTTTTCATAAGCTAATTGTTTGATTATCACTCGACTTACTCTTTTTGCTGAATTATGCCCCAACAAACTCCACGCCAAGGTCTTTGCAAACGGTTTGGGCGGTAGTGCGACCGCTTTGGGCGGCTGGAGGAAGTCCACCGGAATAAGCTGTCCGTTGCCCTGTGAAGTAAAGGCCTTCACGATAACGGACTGGCGCGTGGTACAAACGGCGGAAGGGCGGCCAGTCCGTCATGTAGCTTCCCTCGAAGGTGCTGCAATAACGCTCGTAGGTGAGCGGCGTGGCCATGTCGGTCACAGCCACGGCATTCCTGATTTCGGGAATCACCTCACTGATGGCTTCGATGAAATCTGCCATCACCTTGTTTTTCTTGGCTGCATAGCTGCCGTCTTCCTTGGCCGACTTCCAATAGCCGTAGGTGGGGCCATGAAGCAGACAAGTGACGACACTGCAACCTTCGGGAGCATAGCCCTCCTCGGTGACATAGTTGTTCACGACAATCGTTTTGTAGGTGCGCCCAGCGGCTTTCAGCGGACGAGGCAGCACAATCTGCATTGAACGAGGCCATGAGGACAAATCGGCCCTGACTCCAACACCAAGAAACATACATTGGGTTGTTCGAAGTCCCGACCGCATTTTCTTGGCCCAGCCATCTTGCAAAGGCTCTTCGAAAAGCGTGTCGATGGCACTTCGGGCATCCGCCGAAACGATTACAACATCTGCCGTAAGCACCTCTTTCTTGGTACGAACCGACCATTGCTTGCCTTCAAGGAAAATCTTTTCCGCAGGGGTTTGGTATCGGATTATTCCACCGCAATTCAAGAATGTGCTGGCCATGTTTTGCGCCATGTGCAGCGAACCGCCCTTGGGATAGCCGCTATCGCCCACATTGAAGGTGCCGAGGGTATAGATGAAAGAAAGCGCGTTGATGTCAGGCTCCACGACGGCGGCCAAAAGTGCCCTTATCCGAGGATTCTTGAACCATCCGGCGTATGCACGCTCCGACTGTGCCATCAAAAACGGCGTGACAAGGACGGCAGGCAGCATCTTGACATATTCCCAAACGGAAAACGACTTGGGGTATCTGACTTTCAAGCCACGCAAATCTCCAATAGGCTGATGGAAATGCTTGAAACAAGCCAAATGAAAACGGAGGCGCCACAAGGCCAAACGGTCCCTAAAGCCTGTGATTTCCAATCCGTGTAAGTCGCGAAACAGGGGCATGGTACCTTTTTCGTCCACAAGCGTATAAATGGGGTCTTTGAAATGGACAGGGTTGTTTTCCTGCAAGGCACCGGTCTCCAACCAAACCTGATGCAAGGGTATCTCCTGCTTTGCCCCGATGAGCCAGTGGATGCCGCCCTCGAAAGTGTAGCCTTTGCGCTTCCAACTGGTGGAAACCCCACCAGGTCCAGCGGCTTTTTCCAAAACAAGCGTCTGGATGCCAGAACGTTGCAAATAGACAGCGGCAGTAAGTCCAGAGATGCCCGCTCCGATGATTATTGCTGTCCGCATGGAAATCTGCATTTATTGAACATGGTTTTCACTTTTTTGGATGCAAAAATAGACATTTTGACCCATTCCTGTGGGGTTTGCTCTTTTTCATTCCGTTTGCGACCTCGTTCACTCGTTTTCCTCCAAGAAGAAAATCTCCTCCACCGGTTTCCCAAACACCTGCGCCATCTTCAAGGCCAAGACCGTTGAAGGCACATACCGCCCTGATTCTATGGCGTTTATCGACTGTCGGCTCACACCAATTAGTTTGGCCAAATCCTCTTGCGTGAGGTCTTTTTCGGCCCGCGCCACTTTCAAACGGTTCTTCATTGCGCGCCTCCTTTGTTGAAGCGGAACAATGCTATCTTGAATTTAATCACGAACAGCAGAAGAAACACAAAGAACACCAAATATGGAATATACATATAGATGAAGCCGTAAATCAGCAAGGTGCCAAGAATGAACAATCCTGCCGAGACGTATGTGGACCAAATCAAACTTTGCGAACGAATATACTGCACGAATTCATCTTCGACCTTTTCCTTGGAAAAACCAATGAAAATCAATGCGATAATCAATAAAGGCATGGCGATGGAGTACATACTCGATTCGGTCATGCGGAAGAAACCACTCTTATTGTCATCATCAAAAAAGACATCCACATAAAGAGCAGGCATACGGATTGTAATATCGTTAATCACACCCAGTAACAATACCACAAAAGAAGCAATGGCAATCGTCCATCCAATCCATTGGAAGTGGTGAGGAAACAAATAGTTTTTCTTCATAGTTTTTTTGTTTTTTGCTATTAGCCTTTGGCCATTGGCTCTTGGCAGCTTTATGAAAAGGGTAATACTTCAACTCTTTTGTTGAAGCTGCCAATGGCCAACAGCCAATAGCATGATTATTATTTCTCTAACAACTCAATCAATTCCGCTTCCAATTCTTCTTCCATACCTTTGCCGAAGCCCCTATGTACCTTTGCTATTTTTCCATCACGGTCGAGGAAGAACAGGGTCGGGTAACCCGCAATGTGGTAAGTGCTCGATAATTCGCGCTCGGCGAAAAGGATAGTGTAAGTAGGATAGTGTAAGTGATGCCACGTTTGGCCAAGAAATCGGCCATTTCGTCCTCATCTGGGTGATCAATCGGGTCAATGCCAATCATCATAAAACCCTTGTCCTTGTATTTCTCGTGCAGGCTTTGCAAAATGGGCATGGCGGCACTGCATGGGGCGCACGACTTGTAGAAGAAATCGAGCAGCACGACCTTCCCTTTCAGGTCGGCGAGGCGGATGGTGTCGCCCGTCAGCGTGGGCAGCGACCATTCCGGCGCGGGTGTGCCTTCGGCAAGTGGTTCGGGTTCCTTGTAGGGTTCGTAATCCTTCAAAATAATATTCTCGGGAATGGATTCCAACGCCAATTTCGACTCGTCCACATTCGGGTCGAAGACAAGCAACTTGAACTCATCATATTGATACATAGTGTCCTGTTGCTCCACGATGTCGAAGGCGATGGAGTATTGAAGTGGCATATAGTCCTCCTTGTCAATCCACAAGTTGATTTCGTAGCGGATGGCCTGCATACCATAAATGCTGTCAGGTTCCTCGTCTGCAGGTCCAAGAATATCGACAAAGTAGCAAGATTTCCCGTCCAACTGGGTTTCCGAAAGCGAGTAAGAATAGTCTTTATTGAATATGTTTTCGTCGTCCAAATCCTCATTGGTGCGCAAGGGATAACTGCTTTTGTTGGCCAAAGGCGTATAAAACTCGCGGTTGTGCCTTCCCCTGATGATGTCTTTAGCCCAAAGGTCGCACGACTGGATGATGCCCGTGCTGTCGCCGTAGGAAACATATTCGTTCCCCGTATAGAGATGATGATATGACGAAATCCATTTCGAATTGAGGTATTCCTCAAACGAGTTGAAGGCTTTCCCGAAAATCGTGTCGTCGGGCAGTTTCTTGAAGTCGCAAGTATAGCGGTTGTAAGTGGTGTCATTGTCCGACATGTACTTCTTTTTCCAATCCATTTCATAGTGCCCGCCTTGGATGGACTGGCATTTCTGGTAGGATTTCCGAAGGACTTCTTCGGCAGTGGACTTGCTGTTGCAGCCCGCAAGCACGACCGCGACGGCGGCCCATGCCAAAACAGCTTTGATTGAATGTTTCATTTTGCGTTCATTTTAAGTTTGACGCTACAAAAGTAAAGCAAACTTTCCATATAGACAAATTAATTTGTCATTTTTTTCGTTTTTTTTGTTGGTAGGGACTTACGTCGCCTGCCGAATGGTCTGCCATCCCTACGGGATTCCCTTGTGCCACAAAGTCCCATAGGGACGGCGGATAATAGGCAGGCGGTGAAATGCAATGGAACCCCTGCCGACAAAAAATGAAACCAAAATCACAAAAATCCACCAATGCACCCAAATTTTTCCCTATTATTGCAACCAAATTTGAAACGTTATGTCAAACGAATCCATCATACAACTTTTTGAAGGTGTTAATATCCGTATGGTTTGGGATGAAAAGGAACAGGAATACTATTTTGCAGTTGCGGACATCGTGCAAGTGTTGACAGACAGCAATGATGTCAAGCAGTATATCAAAAGAATGCGTTCGCGCGATGCTGAATTGGATTTCAGGTGGGGTACAATTTGTACCCCTACTCGAATGAAAGCAGCTGACGGAAAGTATTACAAAACCCAAGCCGCCACCTTGGAAGGCATTTTCCGCATCATCCAGTCCATTCCGTCCAAAAAGGCCGAACCGCTCAAACAATGGCTTGCCGAGGTGGGCAGTCAGCGTGTCGACCAAATGATTGACCCCGAACTGACTTTCCAAATGGCCGTGGCCGACTACCGCCGCCAAGGTTATTCCGACCAATGGATCAACGAGCGTATGAAATCCATTATGACCCGCAAAGCCCTCACCGACGAATGGGAACGTGTCGGCATCAAGGAAAAACAGGAGTTTGCCATCCTCACCAACATCCTCACCAAGGCTTGGAGCGGTATGACAACTGGGCAATACAAGGCTTTCAAAGGCTTGACCAAAGAAAACCTTCGCGACAATATGACCAGCGTCGAAGTGGCACTGAACACTTTGGCGGAGGCTTCCACCCGCGAACTATCGCAACAGCGTAATCCCAAAGGTTTTGAGCAAAGCAAACAAACCGCAAAAGACGGCGGCGGAGTGGCCAAGGCCGCAAGAGACCAATTGGAAAAACAGTTGGGGCGCAGCATCATTTCTCCCGCCAAGGCCAGCGATTACCTGCAACCCATTGAGGATGTTGAGGTTAAAGAACTGACAGAAAGCACAGAAAAATAACACAAATTATTACTCTATGGAAAACGACCAATTCAAGCTGCCCGAAAACGCGCAACGCGAACTGAAACCGGGCGAAGAGTATGAACCCATACTCTCGAAAAACAAAAAGTATCAGGAAGTTACGGTTTGGTCGGTCTGCATCGGCCTGCTGATGACTGTCCTGTTTTCGGCTGCCGCAGCCTACCTCGGCCTGAAGGTCGGGCAGGTGTTTGAGGCCGCCATCCCCATCGCCATCATCGCCATCGGCCTGACGGGTTTGACCAAGAAAAGCGACGCGCTGTCGCAAAACGTCATCATCCAAAGCATCGGTGGATGCTCGGGCGGCGTGGTGGCAGGTGCCATCTTCACTCTGCCTGCACTCTACATCCTGCAAGGCAAAGGTTACCAAATCGAAATCAACTTCTGGCAGGTGTTCATCGCCTCGCTGCTCGGCGGCATCTTGGGCATCCTGTTCCTCATCCCCTTCCGCAAGTATTTCGTGAAGGAACAACACGGCAAATTCCCCTTCCCCGAAGCCACCGCCACGACGCAGGTCTTGGTCAGTGGACAGAAAAAAGGCAAAGATTCGCTGCTTTTGGTTGTCAGCGGCTTGATTGGCGGTCTGTACGACTTCATCGTCTCCACCTTCGGCTGGTGGTCGGAGACCATCACCACCCGTATGATGGGCTGGGGCGCAGCCTTGGCCGACAAAGCCAAGCTGATGTTCAAGGTGAACACGGGCGCGGCTGTGCTTGGCTTGGGCTACATCATCGGTCTGAAATATGCCTTCATCATCTGCTGCGGCTCCATGCTCGTGTGGTTCATCATCATTCCGGGCATGAACCTCATCTGGGGTGACCAAATCGTTGACCTGATGAACGCCGGCATCACCGCCACCATCGGCTCGATGGCACCCGAGGAGATTTTCAAGAACTACGCGCGACACATCGGCATCGGCGGCATCGCCATGGCGGGTGTCATCAGCATCATCAAGTCGTGGGGCGTGATTAAGTCGTCGGTGGGACTGGCAGCCAACGAGTTCAAGGGCAAGAAAGCCTCGGTTGAAGCCGTCGAACGCACGCAACAAGACATTCCCATGAAGACCATCGTCATTGGCATCGTGGCCGTGCTTATCGTCACCTTCTTGTTCTTCTGGTTCGGTGTGGTGCATAACGTATGGCACGCTTTAATCGGTATCTTGGTCGTGGCCGTCATCGCCTTCCTGTTCACGACGGTGGCCGCCAATGCCATCGCCATCGTGGGCAGCAACCCCGTGAGCGGTATGACTTTGATGACCTTGATTTTAGCCTCCTTGGTGATGGTCGCCGCTGGATTGAGTGGCCCGCAAGGTATGACCGCCACATTAATTATAGGTGGCGTGGTTTGCACCGCTTTGGCCGTGGCGGGTGCCTTCATCACCGACCTGAAAGTGGGTTATTGGATTGGCACAACGCCCAAGAAGCAAGAGATTTGGAAGTTTGTCGGCGTGGCCGTGGCTGCTGCCACCGTCGCGGGCGTGATTATGATTCTGAACAAGGCCTACGGTTTTGTGGGCGACGGAGCCTTGGTTGCGCCACAAGCCAACGCCATGAGTGCCGTCATCGAACCGATGATGTCGGGCGGCAGTGCCCCCTGGCTGCTTTATGGCATCGGTGCCGCCATCGCCTTGATTCTCAACTTCTGCAAGATTCCCGCCCTGCCCTTCGCCTTGGGTATGTTCATCCCCATCGACCTCAATCTGCCGCTGCTCATCGGTGGCGCCATTTCGTGGTTCGTGAGCACCCGCAGCAAGGATCAGAAACTCAACGATGCCCGCTACAACCGTGGCACCCTCATCGCTTCGGGCTTCATCGCCGGTGGCGCTTTGATGGGTGTGGTGAGTGCCATCCTCAAATTCGCCAGCGTGGATGCCGTGGCCAAGACCGCCGACGGAACGCCGTTTGCCGAGCTGCCTGTGGCCGGCCTCATCGCCTTGGTGATGTATATCGCCATCATCGTGTATATGATTTGGGACTCGAAGCGGGCGAAAGCTGAAGAGTAGGCCGCTCGAATACAAATCGTTATTTTGACCATAACCGCCTCAATATCCTTTGGGGCGGTTTTTTTGTAAAAAAATGTTGAACTTGAGGATAAAATTCCTAATTTTGTAGCAATTTATCGAATCTAACAAATAAAACCCACCGATATGAAAAGATTTACAATGATTGTGGCATTGCTGCTGATGATAGCTATGCCAATGATGGCCGAGCGCGTTTCGCCCGAAACTGCCCAAAAAGTGGCCCAAACATTCCTGAACAACAACGGTGCAAAGGCCGCCCAATTGACTGACCTATCGAAGATTGCAGGTTTCCAGAACCTCTACATCTTCACTGCCGAGCAAGGCTTCGTGGTGATGGCCGCCGACGACTGCGTTCAACCCATTTTGGGTTATTCGTTTGACGGCCACTTCAGTACCAATGACATGCCCGAAAGTTTCAGATGGTGGCTGCAAGGCTACAGCGATGAAATCCAGTTTGCCATTGACAGCAAGGCGAAACCTTCTGCCGAAACCGCCAAGCAATGGAAAGACCTGATTAACGGCAACAGTAAGGCTGGCAGAGCCACAACCGTGGTTGCACCGCTCATCCAAACCAAATGGAACCAAAACAAATATTACAACAACCTTTGCCCCGCCGTTAGCGACGGGATAGACGGCAAGGCCTTCACAGGCTGCGTGGCCACGGCCATGGCACAAATCATGAAGTATTGGAGCTATCCATCGTCTGGCATTGGCTCACATTCTTACACTTGGAGAGAACAGACACTGAGTGCCAACTTTGGTGAGACCACTTACGATAATGGAACCGACCCTTATGCCCAAGGACTTCCCGAACCTTCTGAAGTTGAAATTTCAGCCGTGGCCACACTGATGTACCACTGCGGCGTGTCGGTTGAAATGAATTATGGAGGCAACAGTACTGGTGGCAGTGGTGCAGCAAATTACTATGTCGCCAACGCTTTGAAGACTTATTTCAATTATAAAAACACAGCACAACACAAACAAAAATCATACAATTCGACTGTTTATTACACAGATAGCCAATGGATTGCAATGTTAAAGGAAGAATTAAACGCCAATCGGCCAGTGCAATATGGCGGTCAAGACCCCAATAGTAATAGCGGCCATGCTTTTGTTTGCGACGGTTATAACAGCGATGATTATTTCCATTTCAACTGGGGTTGGGCTGGACATTACAATGGCTATTTCTCCATCAACAATTTGGATACTGGAGCCTACGGAGAAGCAGGCTCAGGCAATGGCGTTTACACCCGCGATCAAGAAGCCGTTATTGGCATTGAGCCAAGCTCTATGTTACCAGCACCGACAAACCTTGCCTACACAATCAATG
>CACXQO010000181.1 GCA_902769815.1 uncultured Bacteroidia bacterium
TTCTATGTCGATAGGCAAAACGCCCTTTTTGGTCGCGTCGAGCATAAAATCGATTTCCTTGGAGAAGCGGTTGGACGGAATCTCGATGTCGCGCTTCTCGATGACGCGACCACTTTCCATGAGGGTCAGTTGGGCTTTTCGGCCAGCCAAGTCACGGGCGACCACCGTCACGCGGACGGGGAAGGTCGCACCAAGCGACACCACCTTATTATAATGCACGTTGCGGATGGCGAGATCGGGATAGGAAACCGTGTCGCCCAAAACGACGGTATGGATAGGGAACGGGAAGTTCTCCGCCACCAACTCCGGCTCAAAGCCACGATTATAGATGCCGTCGGAAAAGAGCAGCACCGCGCCCACATTGCGTTTGTAATACCTTCTATCCAAGGTCTTTATGAGCGACGACAAGTCCGTCAGTTGGTCGGAAAAATCGAGTTGCTCCAAATCGCGGACTTCCTCGCCGAAAAGATATTCATCAACTTGAAAATCAGCGTTCAAATCCTTTCGGAAGGCTTCAAACTTCGCCAGATAGTCGTTTTTGTAGAACGCGGAATCCTTGCAAAGGACGACGGACGAGGAATTGTCGTGCGCAAGGATGATGGTTGGGGTCTCCACAGAGCTAAACTTCTGCCTTATCAGCGGGTTGAAGAGCAGCAACACCACTAGACCCACCATCAGTGTTCGCAGTGCAAACAAAATGATTGTCAAGGCTTTTCCATAGTGTTGTTTCTTGTTTCGGACATACAACACCGTGGCCGCTGCTACACCTGCCAGCAGCGATAAAGTCAACATCCATATGGGGATTCCGATGGTCATCGATTGCACTTATAGGGGCGCAAAGATAGGGAATTTTCTGGAAATATTTGATGTAGAGCACAAATCCAACTAAACGAGCGTTTGGATTTAGATTTCGTAAGCCTGCAACAAAAAATCTTGATTGTTGATGTCTGAACAAAAAAATGGAGACAATAATCTTCTACTCTTCATGGCCCTTTGAGCCGTATTCTTTTCAGGACTTTTTATCGCGTTTATCAACTGATTTCCTTCAAGTTGAGAACAATAAAAACAATATCTTTTCTTTTCGCTAAATTTATACAATCGGCAAGTAAAATCATAAAACCTGCCCCATTTTGTATGTACGGGATTTAGAATCACATCTACGCTATCAATTACTTCGTCAAAACGCTTTTTTAGATTGCTATTTTGCAAGCGAAACTCTGCTCTATTTTTAACGCCTCGTTGGGTTTTCAATATGTTGTTTTCTCCACATTGAATAACTAAAAAGCGTTTTTCGCCCACCATAAACTGTCGGTGCCACTCTAGTTCATCAAGCAATCTCTCAATGTTTTCTTCTGTTGCATCCTTATGCTCACTGAAGATTTGGTGTGTTTTGAGATCTATAATCTTTCCGTTTTGTAAAAGAAACAACTGGTTTCCGACAAGCCCCCGTGACAATTTCAATTCAAACAGAGCGGTGACTTTTTCATTATGGACTAATTGACAAACAGAGTTTAAATCTTCTTTGCTATTAAACACCCATTCGCTAAACATCACAAAATCAGCATCCTTTTCATTGAGTATTTCTGCTACAGTACTAATCCTAAGTTTTCTCTGCTTTATAGACAAACGATTCCAACTGGGATAAGAAACCAATTCTATTATCATAACTTACGTTTTTTGTTATAAAGGTAAAGCACGAATTCTATTTATGACTTTTTGATACTCTTCGGGAAGCAATTTCATCACATGTTCTTCAATTGGCATAGGGATACAGCCATAATATGCTTCAGCAATACCTCCTGTGATACAAGCCAAAGTGTCACTATCGCCGCCTAATGAAACCGCCAAACGCACAGCTGATTCAAAGTCGTTGCTATCCAAAAAAGCAACAATGGCTTGAGGAACAGTTTCCATACACGAAGATTCGTACCTATAATAAGGACGTATTTCGTCACAAGTGCGATGAAGATCATATTCAAATTGACGTTCAATGAAACGGGTGATTTCTTGTTTCGTAGCACTATGACGTCCCATATAGATGGCTGCAGCCACAGCTTGTGCGCCTTTTATTCCTTCGGGATGGTTGTGCGTAATTTCGGCGCTTCGTTTACCCCAATATAAAGCATCATCAATTGATTGGGAATACCAACCACATGCAGATGCCCTCATGGCTGCTCCATTACTGAATGAATTATATGGATGGCGCGTACCTCCTTTGTAATCATGTAGATGTTGCGAATCCCTATATTCATAAAGATATTCAGGATGAAACAACCATTTGGTAAAACCACTACCATAACCACCCATAGGATTAGGGTATCGATTGGCAATACCCAAAATACACTGTTCCAATTCACTAGAAGAATGGTCGCTATCCAACAGCCACATTGCAACTGCGATTGACATTAATGAATCGTCAGTAAACGTACTCTCCGCAGAAAACAGCGGAAAATCAGTCGTTTTTATGTTGTTGAATTCATAAACAGAACCCACAATGTCACCAGTAATTGCACCTAACATATTATTTCAAGATTTCTTTTTCAGCAAATAGATAACACTCAGAATTTCAAAACCCAGCATTCATTTTTTGTTCAGATTAGGGTGCAAAGATAGAAATTTTACGGAAAAGCAGTGATGCAGATTCAGATTCTGAAAAGATTTGTTTTTCATTATTTCTCAAAAATCGAAACTTATAAGTTGCAAATTTTCAAAAAAAGTAGTACTTTTGTATCAATACACCTCCAAAAAGATATTGAACCATGACACAGGAAGAAGCCATTACTCGTTTGAGCCGTTATCAGTCCACCACGCCCTCGGCTTGGCGCGAAGAAGAAGAGAAACGCCGTCAGGCCAAAACCGAAGGCGGGCTACAGTATTCCCGCAAAATCGCCATTAAGCTGGCTCTCGCGATGAAACAGCAAAACCTTACAAGGCAAGATGTTGCAGAACGAATGGGATGCTCACCGCAATATGTTTCCCGTCTTTTGAAAGGCGAAGAGAACCTCTCGTTGGAAACTATTTGCAAATTGGAGGATGCGCTCAGCATTGCGATTTTGCAATACGAGTTTGCTTAATTATCCTTTCAGCCACCACTTCCGGATAATCCACAAGCAACTGCCCGTGATTCATTTTGGGGAAGACCTCCACGTGGGCATCAGGGCATAGTTGAAGCAGATGCTTGGCCTGCGGCTTGGCCACGAAAGCCTCCTTGGTGCCATACCAATAATGAATGTCAGCCCCGTGGATGGATTCCAACTTGTTGGTATAGACATCCTTATAGCCATCACGCACCGACTTCCCCTTCCCGTAGGGCCACACTTTCTTACATTCATCCAACAGCACGTCGAAATAGTGCGAATGGAACACAAATTTCCAGAAACCCGTCCAATGATAGCATGTCCACACGTTCAAACTTTGGTAATATCGAAGCGGGTCCACGCTCCACTTGGGCAGGGGCAGCAAAGGTGCCGCATCCATAATGGCGTGGTCAATCACGATTTCGTTCCGTTCCAACATTCGGGACAGTATCTTTCCACCCAAAGAAAGGCCGTAGGCAACATCCAAATGCCCATTCAGGTTTTCCCGAATGTATCGACTCGCCTGAACAGCCTGATCATCGACAGAGGTAAACCGAGACTCCTGACCGAGCAGAAACCCGTCAATGCCAACTGCGATAATGTAGAATTTGTCTTTCAGCAGTTCCATCAACGGCAGGAATATCTCGTGCGACACACCCAGCCCTGGTATCAACAGCAGGCTTGGATTTTCTTTATTTCCGTAGGTGTAGAAAGTCATAGTACCATTTATAAATATTGAAAAACATTGGGCATATTTAAAGTCTAACCTTCAATTCTTTTTTGACTTTTTCCAAATCTCCACAAGAAAGAATGGGCATTAGGCTCTCAATCTCCTCAATGCTTTTATCCCACCATTTGAATTTGAGCAACAATTCTATCAAATCATCGTCAAAGCGCTTCCTGACCACACTGCAAGGATTGCCAACAGCAACCGAATACGGTGGAATGTCCTTGGCCACGACCGAGTTGGCCCCGATGATGGCTCCATCGCCAATGTGCACACCGGGCATCACGGTCACGTTTTGACCTATCCAAACATCATTGCCAACAACGGTATCGCCTTTCAAGGGCAACTCTTCTTTCACCGGGGCAATTGCCGAGCCCCAGTCTTCACCCATGATGTAGAAGGGATAAGTGGTCGCGCAGTCCATCTTGTGATTGGCACCGTTCATCACAAATTCCACGCCCTTGGCAATAGCACAGAACTTACCGATAATCAGCCTGTCGCCGATGAAATCATAAAAGTGGGTGACATGATTCTCAAACTGGTCGGCACCGTCCGCATCATCGTAATAGGTGTAGTCACCGATGATGATACGCGGATTTTTCACCACATTTTTGATGTAGCAGAGGCTCGGAATCTTCGGATTCGGGAATGCCTTGTTTGGATTGGGTCTATTTACTATCTTTTTCATAAACAAAACTCTGATTGTTCAAGGCACAAAGATAGTGTATTTTTCGGAACAGTATTGGCATCTTAATCAAACAGTTTCTTCCAAATCCATAACACTACTACTGCACCGACAACACAGAAAACCAAGTTCGTAAGGTATCCTTTCCCAAGCAGTTCGATGTTCAGCAAATGGCTGATGAATGTGCCAACATAACTGCCCACGATGCCCACGATGAAATTCATGCAGCCTCCCTTGCCCTCACCGCTCACAATGCGGTTGGCGATGTAGCCGATTAATATTCCCGTAAGTATCGGCCATGCCGTAAATTCTGCTATGTGTTCTAACATGTCTGTCCAATTTTAATTCATTCACAATCAAGAATTATCGTTCGGGGCGCAAAGATACAACATTTATCGTTTTTGAGAGATTTCTTTGCGAAGCAAATCCCCATAACCAAAGAAAACATTACTTTTGCGGAAAATTTGCGGCAATGAACACCCTCTCAGTCGTCATCATCACCTTCAACGAGGAACGCAACATCAAGCGTTGCCTTGATTCTGTCGCGCCTGTGGCCGACGAAATCATCGTCGTGGACAGCCATTCCACCGATGCGACCGAGGCCATCTGCGACCGCTACGGCGTGAAGTTCTTCACCCAACTGCGACCTGATTCTTTCCATCGATGCCGACGAAGCACTTTCAAAAGAACTGGCAGAATCTATACAAAAGATTAAGAATCAAGATATTGAGAACAAGGCTTTTTCCATGAACCGACTGATGAACTATTGCGGGAAATGGATTCGGCACTGCGGCTGGTATCCTGACACGAAAGTGCGGATTTTCAGGCGCGGACAAGCCGAATGGACGGGCAAAAAGGTGCATGAAACTTTGTCGCTTGCCGAAAACACCGAAATCGTCCACTTGGATGGCGACCTATTACATTATTCATATTACAGTCCAGAGGAACACCGGCGGCGAATAGAAAAATACGCCCTCCTCTCCGCCGAGGAGATGGCCGAAAGCGGAAAACACCCCAGCGCAGCTTCGGCATACCTTCATGCAGGATGGAAATTCCTCCGCGACTATGTTTTCAAAGCAGGGTTTTTGGACGGCGGCAAGGGCTGGACTATCTGCAAAACCAACGCTTACGGTGTTTGGTATAAATACAAGAAGGCCAGAGCATTATGAGCACAGTTTTCTCCATACTCATCCCCACTTGGAACAACCTTCCTTACCTTCGGCTGTGCATCGAGAGCCTGCGCAAAAACTCCGACTTCAGGCATCAGATTATCGTCATGGTGAACGAAGGAAGCGATGGCAGTTTGGAATGGGTTTCAGGCCAGCCTGACATTGAGTTGATTCATTCCTCCGAAAACATCGGAATCTGTTACGGACTGAATGTCTGCCGATTACGGATAACAACCCCTTACATCGTCTACGCCAACGACGACATGTATTTTCTGCCGCATTGGGATTCGCGCCTGAACGAAGCCATTGAACATGCTGGCACAAAGGAGTTTATGCTCTCTGCCACAATGATTGAGCCGCGCGGCGACAATCCTTGTTGCGTGATTGCCGATTTTGGCGACACCACGGACAATTTCCAAGAAGAAAAGTTGCTGCAAGCCGCAGAGAGCCTCGTCCGCGACGACTGGTCGGGAAGCACATGGCCACCCGTGTTGCTTCCCCTTGAACTTTGGGACAAGGTTGGCGGGATGAGCATCGAGTTCAGTCCGGGCATGTATTCCGACCCCGACCTTTCCCGCAAACTATGGGAAAGCGGCGTCAGGCATTTCCAAGGCGTTGGCAGCAGTTTGGTGTACCATTTCGGATGCAAGTCCACCAAGCGCGTCAAACAAAACAAGGGCCGCCGCACCTTCCTGATGAAATGGGGCATTTCGGCCCATCAGTTCATGCAAAATTATCTTCATATCGGCGAAAAATTTAGCACGCCGCTCCCCGATTTTGTCCCTAACCGTTGGGCACAATTCATTGGGAAAACCAAACAAATCAGCACCATCATCAAAGGAAAATGAGAATAGGATACGACGCAAAACGGGCTTTCAACAACCATCGCGGCTTGGGCAACTACAGCCGCGAAACGATTCGTATTGTCGCGTCGCACTTCCCTGATTTGCAGTTGGATTTGTTCACGCCAAAGATAGATTCGAGCATCCGTTTTGATTGCCCGAAAAACGCCACCGTCATCCAGCCGAAACATGGTTTTATGACCTCGCTTTGGCGCACTTTCGGCATCACCAAAGAAGCGGAAAGGCGACAACTCGACCTCTACCACGGCCTCAGCCATGAACTGCCCGTAGGCATCGAGAAAACGGGCATCCCCACGGTGGTGACCATGCATGACCTCATTTTCATCCGCCATCCCGAACTCTATCCTTTCATCGACCGCAAACTCTACAAAACCAAATACTTGCGCAGCTGCCGCGTGGCCGACCACATCATTGCCGTCAGCCAACAGACCAAAAACGACCTTATCGAATTGTGGGGCATCGACGAAGCGAAAATCAGCGTCGTCTATCAAGGCTGTCATCCCGCGTTTTGTCAGCAAGTTTCTGAAAACCAAAAGGAAACCGTAAGAAGGAAATACAACTTGCCTGAGACTTTCCTACTCAATGTGGGTGCCATCGAGCCGCGCAAGAACCAACTC
>CACXQO010000182.1 GCA_902769815.1 uncultured Bacteroidia bacterium
AAGGTATGCAAATTATTTTGATTTCCTGTCCACATTCAACATTACAATCGCGAACAACATCACAAAAGCGGCAATCCACTGCACGGGGGAATACTTTGTTCCGTTGATGAAATAGTCGAGCACCACGGCGGTGATGGGGTACATCAGCTCAAGGAAGGTGGACAGCGAGGCTTTCACATGGCGTAAGCCGTAGTAATACAAGAAGATGGCTCCTGAACCTGTGGTCAGGCCGATGAGGGCGATGAAGAACCAGTTGCGCGGCGTGACTTGCGAGAAATCTCCGATGTGGCCTGCAAAAAGCACAATGACGAGCATGATGATGGTGGTGAAACCATAGCGGAAAAAGGTGGAACTGACGAAGGAATAGTTGCCTAAAATCTTCTTGGAAAACACCGTCGAACTGCCGAAGGAGAAGGCCGCCAACAGTGAGAGCAAGGCCGCATAAACCGTGGTGATGCCCTCGGTGCTGAAGTCGGGGAGCGACCAGCCGAAAGTGAGAAAATAACCACCAATCAAAGCGATGCTGGCCCATAGTGCAAAGTGCTTCTTGATGCGTTCTTTCAGGATGAGGCGCGCCAAAATGACGGCAAAGACGGGTTGCAGTTTTTGGAGCAAAACCACTACGGAAAGGCTGTTGAAATGCAGCAAAAACAACGACTTGACGATGGCCAAGGTACCCAAGGCACCACCGAAAAGGCCTATGAGAGTGAAATAGAGCAAGTCGGAGCGCGACATGGTTTTCAGATGACGGTATTCCCTGAAAAAGAACACGTTCATCAGCAGGAATGGGCAAAGGTGGATGACGAAGACCACGAAGGCCGTGTTGAGGTTGTAGAGTTGCGGGGTGAGCAGGATGCCGTCCACGCCCCAAAGCATGGCGGAGAGGGCCACAGCCAACGCCCCGATGAGTTTGGTATTTTGCTGGTTGTCTTTCATTTTGAATTGCTGTTATGGCTTGAAAACACTTAAAACGGGCTTGCCGCGCCACGCCGATGGCGTATCCAAACCAAGGATGTAGGCGATGGTGGCAGCAATATCGTATTGTACCACAGGCTCTTCAATCAAATAACCGGATTTCACGTTCTTGCCAAATACGACAAAAGGACTCTCCATGTCTTCCATCGCCAAAGTGCCGTGGCCTTGCTCGTGACCGCCGTGGTCGCCCGTGACGATGATGATGGTGTCGTCGTAAATGCCGGCGTCTTTGAGGGCTTGGATGATGCGTCCCACGCAAACATCGATGCGGGCGAGATAGTCGTAATAACTTTCGGTGTACCATCCGCTACTGTGTCCAGTGCCATCAATGCCGTCGAAGACAGGGATGAACAGCATGGGCTTTTTGTCTATGATATACTGTACGATATGGTCGCAGTTGCGCTCCACCGACTGCCAGTCTTCCCTGAAATCCTTAATATAGCTAATGGACAGCGTGTCAATGACATACTTTATGCCTTCCCATTCGTAGGTGCAGCCCGTTTCGGCTTCGGGGCATTGCTCGCGGACAAGGGAAAAGATGGTAGGGAAGATGCCGTGGGCATTGGTGGTCATAGGGCTAACGTCAGGCGTTTTCGAGTTCCAAGTGGTGTGGCCATGCACTTCAGGCCCCGCTCCCATGAACATGGTCGCCCAATTGACGCCAGAGCTTGAAGGGATGACGGAACGCTTGTGCATGGTGTAACTACCGTTATTTATGAGGCTTAACAGATTGGGCACGTCGTGTGCTTTTTCAAAGTCGTGGGAGGCCCAACCGTCGAGGCCGATCAAAACGACATGTTTCGCCAACGGGGGTGTCTGCGCCTTCGTTGTAAAGATGAAGGCAAACAAGAGCATGAAAAGAAAACAAAGGTGTCGCATAGTGTTATTGTCTTAATAGTTTGTCATTGGCAGTGGCTTCCTTCTCCCAGCGCACGCACATGATGATGGAGTTGACGAGATAAACCACATACATCATTGTAATTGGGAAGTTTCCCGCCTTGATATACATGAAAATGCTGACGCAGTTGATGGCAATCCAGAGCCACCACTGCTCGCTGAACATCTTGACCATCAGTATCATGGCCACCACTTGCATCACAGCTTTGGCCGAATCTGCAAAAGGCGCGATGTCGTTGGTGAAATATTTCATTAGCAGGCCGAATCCCACTGTGCCCACGATGATGACAGCCAAACTGATGAGTCTCGACTTGTTCGGCATGTGGATTTTCATCACTTCGTGGGTCTCGTGGTTCATGTTTTTCGCCCAAGTGAAGAAGCCCACAAACTGCATTACGAAGTTGTAGACGGTCACGCCGAAATCGGCATAGAGTCTGGAAATCAGTGTGATATAAATCATCAGGCAACAATGGATGAAGCCGAAGAGGTAGTTGGAGAGTTTGCCCTTGCCGCCCAAAACCACGTTGATGATGCCGCAAGCCGCCGCTACGATGTGAATCCAATAGAATTGGTCGCTGGCTTTGTCGTATTTGAACAAAATGGACATTACCGTGATAATGACGCTCACCAGCACTAACCAGATGATGTCGAAAGGCTTCCAGCCTTTGAGGTCTTCTTTGATTAAGTGTTTGATTTTTTGCATGATGAATCTTTGATTTGTTGTTTTTTTATGTTGTTCGCAATCTCCTTTAAAGCCCTAAACCCCTCTGGAATCGGGAACATCGCGAAGGTGTGGAACATGCCTGCATACTCGCGGAAGATGCCTGTTTTGCCGGCTTTTTCGTAGGTTTCCTTGAGGAACAATGAATCAGGCTGGAGGATTTCGTTTGTGCCGAAATAGACGCTCAGGTTATTGATGCCGCTGAAGTCGCCGAAAACAGGGCTGACCCACGGATGCTGGGCAGGCAAATCGCCTTGCCAAACGGCATTGAGGGTGATGACGCGGTCGAGTTGGAGCATGGGGTCTTTCTCCTGCAACGCCCTCATTTCCTTTTCTTTACTGTGGCTCAGGTCGACGCAAGGGGAGAGCAGGGTAGTGGTCAAGGGCTTTTGCCAGCCGTTTTTGTGGGCTTCTTGGGCTACCACCAAACACAAGCAAGCCCCCGCCGAATCGCCGACAAGGTGAATCTCATCATATCGCCTTGATTCAGAGATGCTTTTGTAGAAATCCAACACGGTTTGCACGGAAAACGCGCAAGTGTATTCCGGCGACTTGGGATAGACGGGCATCAGTGCGTCAAAATGCGTGCGCAGGCAAAGGTCGTGCAGAAAACGCCAATGGAAAAACACGGGCGGATAGATGTATGCGCCGCCGTGGAGGTAAAGGATAAGTTTTCGTGAAGGGTGGTTGTGCCTGAAAACCTGCATCTCAAATCCAGTAGAGGCGACAAATTTTTCCTCTTCGGTGAAAAATCCCCTGAAATAGCGCGGTATGCGCACGGTTCGGCGGTTTTCGCGGCGGCAATGCTCCAATTCTTCCTGCACTTCTTCAGGCGAGGCATCGCGCAACTGCTTGAACATCAGTTTCAAATATTTCTCTGTAAAAGCAATTCCTACATTCATATCTTTATACTTTCAACATTAAACAAACTCTCAACTCTCAACTCTAAACTAATGCTTCTGGTAGATTTTCAGGTCAAACATGGGCGCGGCGGCAATGATGTGGTCGAAGATGTCGCTTTGGATTTCTTCGTAGTTGACCCACCGTTTGTCGCTGCTGAAAGTGTATATCTGCAACGGAACGCCAAATTCGGTAGGCTGCATCTGGCGCACCATCATTGTGAGGTTGTGGTTCAACTTGGGATTGTTGTTGATGTAAGCCTTGATGTAGGCGCGGAAAACGCCCAAGTTGGTCTGTTGGCGACCGTTCAGTATCTCGTTAGTGTCGATGTTGTTGGCTTTGTTGTATTCAATTATATCTTCCTCTTTCTGAATGAGATAGTCCTTGATTAGGGAATAACGCTTGTATTTCTCAACCATCTCAGGCGTGCAGTAGCGGATGGTGTTAACATCGATGTTTATGGTGCGTGCAATGCGTCGTCCGCCCGATTCCGACATGCCGCGCCAGTTGGTAAAGGGATTGGAAACCAAGTTGTAAGTCGGGATGGTGGTGATGGTGTTGTCCCAATTCTGCACTTTCACGGTGGTTAGGTTGATTTCTATGACATTGCCGTCGGCGGGACCCATCACAATCCAGTCGCCGAGGCGAAGCATGTCGTTGATGGAAAGTTGCAGGCCGCCCACGAATCCCTTGATGACGTCCTGGAAAATCAGCAGAATGACCGCCGACATGGTACCCAAACTGAGGAGAATATTGCTGATTTTGGTGCCCAAAACAAAGGCGATGATGACTAAGCCTGTCAGGACGTAAAGCACGATTTTTGTGACTTGCACCATGCCGGTAAGCGGCTTGGTTTTCGACATTTCGCGGGTGTTGTACAAATCTTCTCCAGTCGTGACGAAAGCACTGATAATCATGGTGCAAATGACGATTTCGAAGATGTTGACCAGTTTCATAAGGAAAGCCGCCGTTTCAGGGAAGTGGGGGAGGGCGTTGTCAACCAAAGCACCTGTGATGAGGGCGGGAATGAGCAGGCAAATGCGCCCGATGACCTTGTTTTTAATGAGAAGGTCGTCGTATTTGTTCGTCGAAAGTTGGATGATTCGGTAGACGGTCTTCTTGATTATGAATTTGATTATGAAGTAGATAATAATGCTTACAATCACCACCGACAAAGCGGCAACCGTTTCGGCAATGCTTGTCGAAAGGCTTTGGCTAAGGCCCATCCTGAGATTGAGGCTTTTCAGGATTTCTAAGTATTTTACGATCATAATTTGTGTTTTGGTTTTGTTTTAATCAATTGTATTTTCCTGTTTCTGAGCGAGATAGCCATTTATTAAGGAACAATGTGGTTTTTGTCTTTATCATAGTTCAAGTATTTTCGGGCTACAAAATTACGAGTTTTTGTTCTGCATATAATGATTTCATGCCATAGTTTTTGAAATTGTCGTATATATTCTTATGAATTGGCAATGTTTTTTTGTGAGATTTTTTCATTAGGGGTGGATATGTTGTAATGACGTTGATAGGCTTCGTTCCTTTTTATGACCGCGAACATGCGGCTTACGAGCTTGG
>CACXQO010000183.1 GCA_902769815.1 uncultured Bacteroidia bacterium
CGACTACCTCCCCATCCTCGACAACAAGGCCAAAGGCGGCGCACTGAAACTCGTCAAGTTGCCGAAGTTCCGTGGCGTTTTGTCGCATTTCACCCAACCAGGCAAGATGTTTGCCGACGAAATCGCCGACCGCCTGAAGGTCATCGCCTGCCTTGAGCGTCCCAACATGCTCCACGACGAGATGTTTGAACCCGTTTTGAGCCATTCGCAGTGGCACAAATTAGCCAAGCGCATCCATGCCACCGACGAAGACGCCCTCATCCTCGTTTGGGGACCGCAAAACGACATGCCCACCGCCATCGAGACCATCGAAGAGCGTTGCCTCATGGCCTTCGACGGCGTACCGAAGGAGACCCGTAAGGCCATCTGCAACGGCATCACCATCTTTGAGCGCGTGTTGCCCGGTGCCGACCGTATGTATCCCGACACCGACTCGGCGCCCATTCCGCTCGACCCGGCCTTCATCAAGGCTTTGCGCGCCGAACTGCCCACCGAAATCATCGAGCGTTACTACAAACTCAAGGAGTGGAACGTGGCGGAAGACTGCTTCCGTTACATCTTCGCAAAGAACTGGTTCCCCGTGATGGCCGAAGTCGTCGAAAAACTCGGCGTGGAGGGTCGCACCGTGGGTCGTTTTGTCGGCATGAGGCTGAAGCATTTGTTGGGCAAAAACCCCGCTTCGAAGTTCAACGACAACACCTTATATAATATGTTCGCCTTCCTGAAGGAGCAAGGTTTGGACAGCCGCTTGGCTTGGAACATGGCTCCTTCGTTGGTGGACGACGCCTCGCTGCCGATGGAGCAAGTGTTGGAAAAGATTGGTTTCAAGCGTTTTGCGAAAGACGACCTTTTGACCAAACTCGACAATCTCTGCGCAGGCTTCGCGCCGAAGAAGAAATCCTGCACCGACCTTGACCGCCAGAACTGGATCATGGGTCAGATGAAGGAAGCGACGGGCAACATCGAAATGAAAGAATTGGCTAACAACATCAAATAGCGTTTTTCTAATTCGAATTATTAGAATCGCCGCATAGGGCTTTTTGGTCTTGTGCGGCGGTTTTCATTATAATACTTTCCTTTAAAGACATAGGCAAAAAAGAGTCACTTTTCTTGCTTTCTTTGAAAAACATGATTATTTTTGCCGCGAAAACAAAAAAATATCCTATGAAAAAAGTACTACTCCTTTTGGGAATGCTTTCCCTGTCGTTCTTGGGCTTTGCACAAGTAAGCAAGCCCGAATCAGACGCTATACACAGAATGCAGACAGAACGCGCCCTTTCCTTATTACCGTCGGAAAAAAGTTCTGGTAATAAACAAAGTCTATTCCCCGTTTCAGAGTTAAATATACAAGTCGGCGAAAATGATTCGGTTTTGTTGTCATGGAATGTGCCCGTGGGCATAACTGAGGCCAGATTATCGTGGAGCAACGAGGACATTGATGATGTGCTTTTTTCTCCTGGCGGAGTGGTTGAACAAGTTGGGGCAAATCGTTTTGAACCATCTGATTTGGAGCCTTTTGTTGGATGGACTATTAAAGACATTTCTTTCGTGCCTTGGACACCCTCAAATCAAACAACGCATTATGGGATTAAAATATATACGGGCAATATGGACGATCTCGTCTTGATATATGATCAGCCCACTTATGAATATGTTACTGAACAATGGAATACATATAGCGTTGAAGATAGTATTGTTATCAATGAGGGAACCGAATATTGGATTGGTGGTTACGCCATTACATCCTCCCTGATATTGGGTGTGAATAATGGGAATGTGGTGCCATGGAAAAGCGATTTATGGAGAACAAACGATATGAGTTGGTTTAGCTTGTCTGAACTTGGACTATGGAACAATGTCTGCGTTTCCGCTACTTTGGCCAGTCCTAAAGTAAGCGAGGCGAAATCAGGGAACCGTAGCGGCGAGATTCTAACCGGTTATCGCGTCTATCGCGACGATGAACTGATTGCTGAGATTCCTCGTACTTTCCAAACCTATTACACCGATACAGAGTTCTCGAAAGGCATCGACGTTGAATATTGTGTCACAGCAGTTTACGGCGAGGAAGAATCGGAACCTGTTTGCGCCACGGCCACCATAACGGGTGTCGTAGAAGAACATGAAAACGACGGTGTCACCGTATTGCCTAACCCAACAAACGGCATTGTTCACATCGGAGGCACAACCACCGCTGAAGTCAGGGTTTACAACGCCATAGGCCAGTTGCTTAAAACCGTCCGAAACGCCAACGAAATCAACCTGAAAGGCCTGGCGCAAGGCGTGTATATGCTGCACATTACGGACGAGAATGGGGCTGTCGCCACAAGGAAACTCGTGCTGGAGTAAGTTAGAAGATGAGATTTGCGCAAAGGAAATGCCTCTCACCATGCCATCAGTACCAGTGAGAGGCGTTTCTTTATCGGATTGGTCGAAAAAATTGCGCATCATTGTGATTTCAATCGGAAATAACCCTATATTTGCACCTCATTTAAAATGAAATCACTTAATTAAACCGCAAACTATGGCTGAAGATTTTTTCCAAGGATATTGGGGTGCCTCGCTTGAGGTGCTCAAGAAATACAACTGCCGCGTGTGGAGTCAGGCCGAGTGCCAGACCACGGGGCTACAACATCGGTGTCGATATCAGCACCATCACCAGCATGGTCGAGACCGACTACAAGAAAGCCAATTACCACATCCCGGAGAAGGAATTTCCTTACACTGAAGGACTTCCGCATGTGAAGCTTTTAGGCACGGGTGGCACCATCGCCTCGCGTCTGGACTACCGCACCGGTGCCGTGATTCCCGCTTTCTCGCCTGGTGAGTTGTATGGCGCCGTGCCGGAGTTGGCCGACATCTGCAACTTAGACACCGAGAAAGTGTTCGCCGTGTTCTCCGAGAACATGTCGCCCAAGGAGTATGTCGCCTTGGCCAAGAAGATTGGCGAAGAAATCCAAAACGGCATCGACGGCATCGTCATCGGCCACGGCACGGATACTTTGGCCCACACCGCCGCCGCCTTGACCTTCATGTGCCAGAACCTGCCTGTGCCGATTGTCTTGGTCGGCTCGCAGCGTTCTTCGGACCGTCCTTCTTCGGATGCCGCCTTGAACCTCATGCACGCCATGACCGCTGCCGGTCACGGTGATATTGCTGAGGTGATGGTCTGCATGTTTGGTCCCACCTCTGATGAGTACGGCTTCTTGCACCGTGGCACGCGCGTCCGCAAGATGCACTCCTCATACCGCAGCACTTTCCGCACCATCGGCGACACGCCCGTTGCTACCGTCGACCGCAAACGTGGTGTGGTGCCTATCAAGGAAGTCTATAATCACCGCCGCACCGACCGCGACGTGAAGATCATTCCGACCTTCGACGACCGCGTGGCCATCCTCTATTACTATCCCGGCATGAAGCCCGATGTGCTTGACGCACTGGTAGATAACGGCTACAAGGGCATCGTTTGGGACGGCACAGGCTTGGGTCACGTCAACCGTGGTATGTTCGACGCCATCCAACGCGCCACCGACAAGGGCGTACATCAATACATGACCGTGCAGACCATCTGGGGCTACGCCCACATGTTCGTTTACGACACGGGCCGCGACCTGATGAACCGAGGCATCATCCCCGCACAAAACATGCTTGCCGAGACCGCCTACATCAAGTTAGGCTGGGCTTTAGGTCAGACACACGACAGGGAAGAGGTAAAGAACATCATGCTCACCCCCGTGAACAGCGAAATCACCCCGAGAGAGCCTTATAATGGGTATCTTGTTTATCAGGGCGGTGTGCCTGAGGTGGAGGAGTTTGTTAGGAGAGTGCATAAGTAAGATAACCAAAACTACTTTTTATAATTCGCCTATTTTTGTAAATTATTACAATTTTAGGCGAATTATAATTTTATATTTCGCCCATTTCAATATAATTTGTACCTTTGCGGCGAAATATAATGTTGCATCATGGCGGAAATCATCGGAAGAAAAAAGGAGATAGAGGAACTCAACAGATTGTATCACAGCGACAAAGCGCAGTTTGTGGCCGTCTATGGCCGTCGGCGTGTGGGAAAGACTTATCTCGTCAATCAGGTGTTCAAGGACAAGATGACGTTCCATCATACGGGACTCTCCCCGTTTGACGATGGCGCGAAGATGACGATGCACGCACAGTTGCAGTCGTTCCATTATTCGTTGCTGCGAAGCGGTATGGACGAACAAACGCCTTGCCCCAAGTCGTGGCTCGAAGCGTTTTATCTGCTTGAAAAACTGCTCGTCAAACTCGACACGGGCAGGCGGCAGGTGGTGTTCATCGACGAACTGTCGTGGATGGACACGCCTCGCAGCGGCTTCCTGACAGCCTTGGAAAGTTTCTGGAACGGCTGGGCATCGAATCGCGACAATATGTTCCTCGTCGTTTGCGGCTCGTCCACGACGTGGATGCTGGGCAACTTGGTCAACAATTATGGAGGTTTGTATGGCCGACTGACACGCGAAATCAAACTCTCGCCATTCACCCTGAAGGAATGTGACGACTATCTCAAGTCGAATGGGATTGTCTTGAGCCAATATGATGTCACACAGGCATATATGGCTTTTGGAGGCATCCCTTATTATTTGGGGTATTTCACGCCCGGTTGTAGCCTTGCCCAAAACATTGACAATATGCTTTTTGCGAAGGAAGCGACGCTTGCGAAGGAGTATGACCGCCTTTTCCGCTCGCTTTTTGTGCATTGGGAAGAGCATCAGAAAGTGGTGAGTTTGTTGGCCACAAGGCATTATGGATTCACACGCGATGAGATTTCGGTGCGTTGCGGAATCTCGAAAGGCGGCGGGCTGTCGTCCATACTCAAAGCGTTGACTGACAGCGATTTCATTGAAAAATACACACCTGTCATTGATGGGAGGAAAGAGGATTACTATAGGCTTTGCGACCCGTTCTGCCAGTTTTACTTGAGTTTTGTCGGCGACCACAAGCCGACCGATCCGCAATTTTGGCAAAACAGCCAGAACCTTCCGCCGATAGTCGCTTGGCGCGGCTTTGCGTTCGAGCAGGTGTGTTTCAACCATATTGCCCAAATCAAGGCGGCATTGGGCGTTTCGGGGGTGGTTTCAAAAGAATCGACGATGTTGATTCGTGGCACAAAAGACACGCAAGGCGGACAAATCGATTTGCTCATTGACCGAGCAGATAATGTGCTGAATTTGTGTGAGATGAAGTTCTACAAAAAGGCATACGCACTCACGCAAGAAGACCGTTTCGACTTTGAGGACCGCATTGATTTGCTGGCAAGAATCACGAAATCGAGGAAGAACATCCATTTCACTTTGGTGACAACGATTGGGTTGGCGTTTAATGAACATTCGGGAGTCGTTCAAAAAGTGGTGACTTTGGAGGATTTGTTCAAGTAATTTTCCTACCTTTGCCGCCGCAAAACCAAGCACAATATGCTCTTCAACTCCATCCAGTTTGCGATATACCTTCCGATAGTGTTTCTGCTCTATTGGTTCGTCTTCGACCGCTTCATCAGCAAGTCGAAGTGGCAGTTGCGGATGCAGAACGCTTTTGTGGTGGTGGCGAGCTATGTGTTTTACGGCTGGTGGGATTGGAGGTCGTGTTTTTTTGAGAGTGTCATATAATAGTTGTCAAAAATGTTGTATTTTTGCGCCATCAAATCAAATGACTATGGATATTAACCAATTTGTTCAGGATTTTGCCGATTGCTTTGACGATACTGATGCAAGCGAGTTTTCCCCAGATTTGAACTTCAAGCAATTGGAAGAATGGAGTTCATTGTCCGGTTTGGGCATAATCGCCATGTGTAAGAAAAAGTGTGGTGTCAAGATAACCGGTGCCGAAATCATGGAAGCGGACACTGTCAAGGATGTGTATGACCTCGTCATGAGCAAAGCGAACTGACAATGGCTTCTTTCATCAAGGCGATTTCCTATTATCTACCCGAAGCCGTCGTTTCAAACGAAGACTTGGTCGGAGAGTTCCCAGAATGGTCGGTGGACAAGATAGCCAAGAAAGTTGGCGTGAACCGGCGTCATGTTGTGTCCAAGGACCAATGTGCCTCAGATATTGCGGAACAGGCCGCGATGAAGTTGTTCACGGAATCAGGCATAGACAAGAGTTGCGTGGACTTTGTTTTGCTGTGTACGCAAAGCCCTGATTACTTTTTGCCGACCACTGCTTGTCTTCTTCAAGAGAGATTGGGGTTGAGCACCCATTGCGGAGCCTTGGACTTCAATTTGGGATGTTCGGGCTTTGTCTATGGGCTGGCTCTTTCCAAAGGCCTGATCGAGAGTCGTATAGCGAAGAACGTTCTGCTCATTACCGCCGAAACCTATTCAAAACACTTTCATCATCGGGACAAGGGAAACAGAACGATTTTTGGTGATGCAGCCACTGCGACTTTGGTGTCAACTGAAGGTTTTGCAGAGATAAAGGAATTTGACTTAGGCACGGACGGCACGGGGGCAAACAACTTGATAGTCAAGTCGGGTGCCATGCGCCATCGTGAAAAGTTTGAAGACATCTCTTTCGACAAATCGGGTAATCCCGTTTCATCAGACCATCTCTATATGAACGGTTCCGAGATTTTCAATTTCACTCTTGACACAGTTCCTGAATTGGTGGGCAATGTAATCGAGAAGAACGGCCTGAATAATGATTCTGTTGATTTGTATGTGTTCCATCAAGCCAACAAATACATGCTTGACTGCTTGTTTGACTTGATGGAAATTGAGGAGGGAAAGGCGTTTGTCTATATGTCCGAAGTGGGGAATACGGTTTCATCAACCATTCCCATCGCATTATGCGAAGCAAAAAAGGAACATAAACTTGTTGGTAATGTTCTCATTGCAGGATTTGGTGTCGGTTATTCATGGGGAGGTTGCATATTAAAGTGTAAGTAAAATGCTTTTCAACTCAATTCAATTTGCCCTGTTCTTGCCGATAGTCTTTTTGCTCTATTGGTTCGTCTTCGACCGCTTCATCAGCAAGTCGAAGTATCAATTAAGGTTGCAGAACGCTTTCGTTGTTGTGGCGAGTTATATGGGACTGGCGTTTTCTGTTGCTTATTGCTTTCACATCATTCTGCTCATGGGGCAGTGGATTGCTTATCGGAAAGGCTGAATCGAAGAAAAAGGCCAAAACATGGATGTGGCTGAACATTATCCTGAATTTGGGTATTTTGGCTACGTTCAAGTATTACGACTTTTTTGTCACCGAGTTTGCGCAATTGTTCCACATCTCCACAGATGGACTATTATTGAAGGTAATATTGCCTGTAGGCATTTCGTTCTACACTTTCCAAGCTTTGAGTTATTCCATAGATGTCTATCGAGGCAAGATAGAGCCGACCAAGGATATAGTAGCTTTCTTTGCTTTCATCTCCTTTTTCCCGCAGTTGGTGGCAGGCCCCATCGAGCGTGCGACCAACCTTCTGCCGCAGTTCCTGAAGAAAAGGGAGTTCAATTACGACACTGCCGTTGACGGTATGCGTCAAATCCTTTGGGGCTTGTTCAAGAAGATAGTGGTGGCCGACAATTGCGCGGTGTATGTTGACCAAGTGTTCTCAAATTATACTAACCAAACCGGAAGCACATTGTTGTTGGGAGTCGTCTTTTTTGCGTTCCAATTGTATTGTGATTTTTCTGGCTATTCGGAGATTGCGATAGGCACGGCCAAGTTGTTCGGCATAAAGTTGATGCGGAACTTCAACAATCCCTATTTCGCGACCTCGTTTGCCGATTACTGGAAACGGAACCACATATCTTTGACCACATGGTTTATGGATTATGTGTATTATCCATTGATAGGCAGCAGCGACAAGCTGTGGTATTGGAACCTTTGCATGATAGTCACTTTCCTGCTCAGCGGTATGTGGCACGGAGCGGGATGGACGTTTTTGCTGTGGGGATTGTATCAAGGAATATTCATAGTGATTTCGATGAATCTGTCCAAATCGAGGAAGCGTTTTGAGAAGAAGCATCATTTGAAGGATAATAGGTTATATGAGTTCTTTACAATGTTCGTTACCTTTTTAATAGTGTGTATTGGATTGATTTTATTTAGGGCGGAAAGTATTGGGATGGCTTGGGAGTATTTTCAGGGGATGATGCAAAGTGATACCTTATTGGCAAGTTACCGATTCTTCAAAAGACCTTCACTTTGGCCGACAAATTTATTCATTGTCATTATGTTGGTGGTGGAGTGGCTGCAGAGAGGGAAGGAGCATGGGTTGGAGTTTTTATCTAAAGTCAAACCGCTATTTGTACGGTATGTTATTGTTGTATTGATAATAGAGTTCATTTTGATTTTTAAAGCATCGGCTCCTTCACAATTTATTTATTTCCAATTTTGATGAAACGCTTTTTGCAAACCATATTGATTGTATTAGTTCTATTGTTGGTGATTTCGACTCCTTTCGATTATGCCTTTTCCAGTTATCTAACCCATTCCAAGGCAAGAAAATATGATGTTTGGAACGACATTATTTATGGTTCTGTAGATGCTGATTTGTTGGTTTTAGGGAGTTCAAGGGCGTGGGTTCAGTATGATACACATATTTTGGATTCTATGTTGAACACTAATTCTTACAATCTTGGAATAGACGGAAGTGCTTTTAATAGGCAGATGCTTAGGTATAATATGTATTCTCATTATCAAAGCCATACTCCCAAGGTGGTTTTGATGAATGTGGATTATTTGGGAACTTTAAAATGGACCATAGGATACGAAAGGGAGCAGTTTTTTCCTTATTTTCTGAATCAATTCACTAAAAATGAGATGAAAAGAATAGAGCAATTTTCGTTAGGTGAATTGTATTTGCCAATGTTTCGGTATTATAAACAGGGCGTATATTCAACGTTTTTAGAAAGCAGTGATGATAAAACCTTATATAAAGGGTATGAAGGAAAGGATAGGAAATGGGATGGCACAAAGTATTCAGAAATAGAATCTTATCATTTTAGTAAAAATGGAAAAACAGAAAAAGCTTTCAATGAGTTTTTAAGCCAATTGAAAGAACAAGGTGTAAAAGTTGTCTTTGTTTACGCCCCAGTTTACATTGGATTAACACATAAAGTGGAAAATCTTTCTGAATGTTACGAGACTTTTCAATCTTATTCGGACAAGTATCAGATACCTGTTTTGGACTACACTTATTATTATCTTTCATACGATACTGCATATTTCTATAATGCAACACACTTGAACAAGACGGGGGCGGAATTGTTTACGACCAAATTATGCCACGATTTGGATTCACTTGGCATTCTTCAAAACTGAGGAAATCCCCCATTTTCAAGCATATTTCCTCAGAGTCCATTTCCTTCAACTTTTCTTTTGCAATCCCCAAAAAATTGTCATACCTTTGCACCGATTTAATAAATACGTATTTTTTAATAATAAATTATTCGAATAATTATGCAACCATCTCACATTGAACACATTGGAATCGCCGTCACAAGCTTGGACGAGTCCATTCCTTTCTTTGAAAAACTGCTTGGCACCAAGTGCTATGCCATTGAAGAAGTCGCCGACCAGAAAGTGAAGACCGCTTTCTTGCGCTGCGGCCAGACCAAAATCGAGCTTTTGGAGCCGACCAGCCCCGAAAGCACCATCGCCGCCTTCATCGAGAAGAACAACGGCAAAGGCGGTATGCACCACATCGCTTTCGCCGTTGAGAACCTTGAAGGTCACCTCGAAGAGGCCAAGGAAGCCGGCATCCGCCTCATCGACCAGGCTCCACGCAAGGGTGCCGAAGGATTGAGCATCGCCTTCCTGCATCCCAAATCGACTTGCGGCGTTTTAACTGAACTTTGCGAGGATAAAAATAAATGCTGAATGATGAATGCGATTAACAATAAACACACTATAACCATGTTAATCGAACAGAAAATACAAGAATTGTTGGAGAAGCGCAACGAGGCTCGTCTTGGTGGCGGCCAGAAGCGCATCGACTCCCAACATGCCAAAGGTAAGATGACGGCCCGTGAACGTATCGCCATCCTGCTCGACGAAGGCAGCTTCGAAGAGACTGACATGTTCGTGACCCATCGCACCGTCGATTTCGGTCTCGACAAGCAACAGTTCCTCGGCGACGGCGTCGTCACCGGTCACGGCACCATCGACGGCCGCGTCGTCTATGTCTATGCTCAGGACTTCACCGTGTTTGGCGGTGCCTTGAGTGAGACCATGTCCCTCAAGATCTGCAAGGTGATGGACCAAGCCATGAAGGTTGGCGCGCCCGTCATCGGCATCTGCGACTCGGGCGGTGCCCGTATCCAAGAGGGTTCACGTTCCCTCGCCGGCTACGCTGAAATCTTCCAGCGCAACATCAACGCTTCGGGTGTCATCCCGCAGATTTCGGCCATCTTCGGTCCTTGCGCCGGCGGTGCCGTGTATTCTCCCGCCCTTACCGACTTCATCATCATGACAAATGCAGGCAGCTATATGTTCCTCACGGGTCCGAAAGTCGTGAAGACCGTCATCGGCGAGGATGTCAGCACCGACGACCTCGGTGGCGCACGCATCCACAGCCAGAAGTCGGGCGTGGCCCACTTCGCTGCTGAAACCGAAGAGGAAGGTCTTGCCATCATCCGTAGACTCATCTCCTTCATCCCGCAGAACAACATGGAGAACGCTCCGTTAGTGGAATGCAACGACCCCGTCGACCGCTTGGAGGATTCGCTCAACCAAATCATTCCTGATAACCCGAACAAGCCTTACAATGTCGGTGACATCATCACCGCCATTGTGGATAACGGCGACTTCCTCGAAATCCACAAGAACTACGCCAAGAACATCATCGTCGGCTTCGCCCGTTTCGATGGTATGTCGGTCGGTATCGTGGCCAACAACCCGGCCTTCTTCGCTGGTGTGTTGGACTGCGACGCTTCGCGTAAGGGCGCCCGTTTCGTCCGTTTCTGCGACGCCTTCAACATCCCAATCGTGACCTTGGTCGATGTGCCTGGTTTCTTGCCTGGCACGGGTCAAGAGTACAATGGTATCATCGTCCACGGCGCTAAGTTGCTCTACGCATACGGCGAATCCACCGTGCCGAAGGTGACCGTCACCCTGCGTAAGTCATACGGTGGCTCTCACCTTGTGATGGGCTGCAAGCAGCTGCGCAACGATGTGAACTACGCTTGGCCGACCGCCGAGATCGCCGTGATGGGTGCCAGCGGTGCCGTTGAGGTGCTTGATGGCAAGAAGATTGCCGAAATCACCAACCCCGAAGAACGCGCCGAGTTCGTTGCCAAGAAGGTGGACGAATACACCAAGAAGTTCGCCAACCCCTACGAGGCTGCCAAGTTCGGCTACATCGACGATGTGATCGAACCGCGCAACACCCGTTTCCGTGTCATCCGTGCCCTGCGCACCCTTGAGACGAAGCGCCTCGCCAACCCCGAGAAGAAACATTCGAATATCCCGCTGTAACCGTAAATCCTTGAAACGATGAACCTGTTACAATTCACATTATTAGTGGCTCACGAAGATTGGGTCTACACCAAAGGCTGGATCGTCACCATCGCGGGATTCCTCATCGTCATCATCGCCCTCTTCATCCTTTCGACCATTTTCCGTGGCGTGGCCAACTATTTCATCAAGCAGGACGAGAAGAAGTCGAAAGTTGATAGTTCAAAGTCGAAAGTTGAAAGCCCAAAACTCTCAACTCCCAACTCTCAACTCTCAACTGCAAAGGGTGAGATTGCCCCCGAGGTGCTGACCGCTATCGGCATGGCCCTGTATCTCTCGACCAACCTCCACGATGAGGAGAGCAACGTGATCACCATCGACAGAAGGGTGACTTCTTGGAACGACAAAAATTACGGAGTTAGACACTGGAAACGTTAAATCGAACAATCATGAAAAAATTCAAATTCACCATTAGTGGGAAACCATGCCCGCCGCTGCCGCGCCTGCCCAGAGTGCCGCTCCGAAACCGGCTGCTGCCGCAGGTGGTGCCGGCTACAAGATGGCCGCTCCGCTTCCCGGAACCATCATGCAGATCTTCGTCAAGCAAGGCGACGCCGTGAAGAAGGGCGACAAGCTGCTCATGTACGAAGCCATGAAGATGGAAAACAACCTGCTGGCCGAAGCTGACGGTACCATCACCGCCATCAACTGCCGCCAGGGTGACAATGTGCTTCAAGGTGATACTTTAATCGTAATCGGATAAGGTCATGTTAAGCAAGAAAAGTACTTACAGAAAGCCTGCGGTCATCATCGGCTCGTTGGTGCTCCTGATGTTGCTGAACCTCGTGGTAGTCAACAACCCGATGTTCGCCAAGAGGGTCGCCGACTTGGGCAAGACCGAACAGGTGAGCGAAATGACCGCCGAGGAAAGCAATGCCCAGTTGGCTGAAATGGCTGACGCGATTGTCGCGGAACAGCAAAAGTCGGCTGAATTGGGCCAGCAAATCCAGAACCTCGACCAGCGCGTGTCGGCTTTGGAAAGCAAGAACGTCAAAGCCCATGTGGCGAAAGAGGAAGTCAAGGAAATGTCCACCAAAGACCGCTTGAGCGAAGGCTTGCACAACTTCTGGCTGCTCACGGGCTTCCGCAACTGCAAGATCGGCAACATCATTATGATTTTGGTGGGTATCCTCTTCATCTTCTTGGCCATCCGCTTCGAGTTTGAGCCTATGCTGCTCATCCCGATCGGCACGGGTATCATCGTGGGTAACATCCCGTTCTTCCAAGGTTTCGGCGTTACCTTTGCCGATGCTATGGCCAATTTGCAAGCGTTGGACCCCGCATCACTCAATTTTGATTTGGACACGGCCAAAGCCCTGTTGGTGGCTGTCTTCGGCGACAATCCAGGCGACAAGCACATGGTTTTGAGCGAAGCCATCAAGTCTGTCGAGCACCTGAATATGGCTGACTACGGTTTGACCAACAATGACATTGAAGGCGTGAAAGGCATGATGACCAGCCTGTTCCAAAGCGGTGAACTGAACCTCCAGACGGGTCTTTACCAAAAGGGCAGTGTGTTGAACTACCTGTACTTCGGTGTGACCTCGGGTGTGTATCCGCCCTTGATTTTCTTGGGCATCGGCGCCATGACCGACTTCTCGTCGCTCATCGCCAACCCCAAACTGATGATCCTCGGTGCCGCCGCCCAGTTGGGTGTGTTCATCACCTTCATCGGCGCCTTGTATCTCGGCTTTAACCTGCGTGAGGCTGGTGCAATCGGTATCATCGGTGGTGCCGACGGTCCTACTGCCATCTTCCTGTCCTCGCGTCTGGCCAACGGCATGAACGGCACGCGCAACCTCATCGGACCTATCGCCATCGCAGCTTATTCCTACATGGCTTTGGTGCCCGTGATTCAGCCGCCCATCATCCGCCTGCTGACCACTAAGGAAGAACGCCTCATCAAGATGGGTGCCCCGCGTATGGTCAATAAGACTGAAAAAATCATGTTCCCCATCGTCGGCCTCATCCTGACCACCTTCATCAGCCCCACGGCCCTGCCGCTGTTGGGTATGCTGTTCTTCGGCAATATCATCAAGGAGTCGGGCGTGGTGAAGCGTTTGCAGAACACCGCATCCAATCCGTTGATTGACATTGTGACCATCGTTTTGGGTCTTACCGTGGGTGCCTCTACCCAGGCCTCCGTGTTCTTGACTTCGAGTTCCATCAAGATTTTCATCCTCGGTGCTGCTTCGTTCTGCGTGGCCACCGCTGGCGGTCTGCTTGGTGCCAAGTTGATGAACCTCTTCCTGAAGGAGAAGATCAACCCGATGATTGGTGCCGCTGGCGTTTCGGCTGTGCCGGATAGCGCCCGCGTCGTCGAAGTGGAAGGTCAGAAATACGACCCGTCGAACCACTTGCTTATGCACGCCATGGCTCCGAACGTCTCCGGCGTTATCGGCTCGGCAGTGGCAGCTGGTGTGATGATGTCGTTCCTGATGATGTAATTCGCACCTTATTATTAATAGCAAGGCCGCTCCAAAATCCGATGGGGCGGCTTTGTTTTAAATTTGAGAGTTCTTGATACTTTACGAAAATATCACCCCCGACTATCTTCGTATGTCAGGCATTAGTCCAGATGGATTGCTGTTTAGTCCACACCATCTTCCTTACAACCCTCGTTTGAAAGGATTCAGTCGCGACATGAGAAGTTATGGCGAAAAGGCGGAAGCGATGTTGTGGAAACACCTGAAAGCGAAGCAAACTGGATTTTTGTTCAATAGGCAAAAGCCCATCTTGAATTACATTGCCGACTTCTATTGCAAGGAGTTAAGCCTTGTGGTGGAAATTGATGGTGCTTCCCATTTTTCGCGTGAAGCATTTGCGAAGGATGAGGAAAGGGATAGGCAGATGCGGGCGATTGGCTTGGAGATAATAAGGGTTTTGGATAGCGATGTGCGCAGGGATGCTTGTAGGGTGGCGGCGTTTATAGCGGAACAATGCAAGTTGATTCAAGGGAAGCGCGAGGCGGGTTTTTGAATCCCCCCTGCCCCCCTTAGAAGGGGGACGCGCAAAGCGACGAAAACAAGACCAAAAACAAGACCAAAACAAGACCAAAACAAGACCCCAAACCTTGGCGTCCGGTAGGCCAGCGTCCGGTAGGTGTCCCCCTTTTAAGGGGGTGCCCGAAGGGCGGGGGATTCAAAAGACTCGAATAAACCCAAAGCACAGCAAACCAAACCTGCATTATCCTCAAACTCCACAATTTGCGGAATATTTCTCCACTAACCAAAATTTTTATTACAATTCCCAATTGCGTTTCATTATCAAACCCATAAAAGTCGGTCTTCGTTATTGAGGGCCGTCTTTTTTTGGGGGGCTTTTTTGGGGGGAGTGGTTTTTTTGACTCCCCCGGCCTTCGGCCACCCCCTCTCAGAGGGAGAAGCGCGAAGCGGCGCGGCACGAAACGACAACCCACAACCCTAAACTCTCAACACTAAACTCTCAACTCTTAAGATACTCCCTCGGCGTCTTCCCGGTAATGGACTTGAACGACCGCTCGAAACTGCTGATGCTGTAGAAGCCCGACTGGTCGGCAATTTGTTGTACGGTCAGGTCGGGATGCTCTTTGATGAGGTCGAGCGCGTGGGCGATGCGCAAGCCTTTGATGTAGTCGGGGAAGGAAAGGCCGGGGTGGATGTCGTTCAGCATCTTGGTCAGGGTTTGGTGCGAACAGCCCATCATTTCTGCAATCAGCGCACGCGAGATGTCCTTGTTGAGGTAGAGTTTCTGTCCTTCCACCAAGGCCGTCAACGACTTTCCCTTTCTCGTTTCGTCAGGGTCTTGGGCTTTGTCTTTGGCAATGATGCGCACTTGTTTCTGTAGCTTTGTCATTTCTTCCACCATCGACTGCGATTTCAGCCGCATCTCTTCGGCGGCTTTCGCCACCTTGCGTTTGCTTCCCCGATACAGGGCGAGGATGGCCACCAACACCGCCAAGGCCAAAAAGCCCAACAAGACTTGTATCATTTTGGTTTTTCCCGTCAGGTTGTCCAAGGCCAATTTGTGGACTTGTGTTTCGTATTGTGCGGCGTTCACTGCGGTTCTTTCTTGCTATTCGCGCCGCTCGATGAGTTGCGAGAGCGTGTCGATGCGATGCCGGTAGAGGCTTGCCATGGCGGTGTCGCCTGCCACGCGGTAGGCTTGCTCGATGCGCGAGAGCCTTCGCCGGTAGAGGCGTTGCACGGTGTCGGTGGCCTGATAGGGGCAGCGGGCCAACATGCTGGCTACGGAATCCACTTGGCCCTTGGCCGCATAGTAGTCGGCTTGAAGCATGCAGCCGCCTACGCTGTAGGCAAAGTCGTAGGCGAGGGCGCGGTCGAAGTCGGCTTGGGCGGCGTCGGTCTGGCCGAGGCTGACTTTGGCCACGGCACGTTCCGCATAGAGATGATAGCGGTATGAGTCGCAGTAAGGCTTGTCGTCAGGGTATTTCGTCTCCATGTTTCCCAAAAGGTCTTCCAAGGTTTCCGATGCGTCGAGCGCTTTTTGCATGTCGCCGACGGCGAGGTAGCAGTTGATGAGGTTGTTGACGAAGTAGACAAGGTTGCCGAGGTCGCTTTCGGTCTTCACCAGAGGTCTCGCCTTGTCGATGGACGACTGCATGAGGGCGATGCCTTCGTCGTTCAGGTCGAGGTCGAACATGCACTTGCCGGCGATGTAGTCGAACTTATGCTCTTCCAAAGGCAGTTTGTTTCGATGGGCTATGGCCTTGCCTTCCGAGCAAGCCTTGATGCAGGTGTTGAAGTCCTTGTCGGTTTCGGCAATGGTGCCGAGCAGATGCAGTGCGGCCAGCCGGCGCGTGTCGTCGTTTTCGCCGAGCGCGTCGATGGCATTGCGGCAGTGGTCTTTGGCAAGGGTGTAGTTTTCGGTGAAAAGGTAGGTGATGTTGGCGTTCATAAGGGCAGCTTCGTGGGCCGACAGTTCGCCGCCAAGTTCGCCTTCGCCGATGCGCCGGTAGGCGGCATCGAGGTCGGCGGAGGCCAACAACATCAGCGAGTCGGCACTGTAGCGGCCGCTCGGGGGCGTGGTCTTCGGACTGGAGTTGCTGCCGCAGGCGACAAGGAGCAGCAACCCCAACAAAAACGTAAATCTTGCTTCTTTCATTGCGTTCTAAGAAAATGAAAGGGCAAAAATAGTTTTTCTTTCCATTGTTTTTCCCCATAAACCGCCCTAAACCCCAAAAATGTTTACATTTTGCCGAATAAATACACAAATTGCCGAGTTTTTGGCCGAAAACTTACAAATTGCCGAATGTAAATCCACAAATCGCCGAGTCGAAAA
>CACXQO010000184.1 GCA_902769815.1 uncultured Bacteroidia bacterium
CAAGTGGTGGCCGCCGACTGGTTGGGCGAAGTCAAGGAAGGCTGGCTGCCCCACAAAATCATGGTGCCGTTCAACTTCAAGGGCACTTACACCGTGAAGTCGGTAGCTGCTGCCGGACAATACAAGATTACCGACACCATCGCCACGCTGACCAACGCGGAAGGCGAAGATGTGAAGGTGACTATGGTGCAGAAATGGCCAGTCAAGGTGGCCGTGGGCGGCTATGTGGAAAAACCGCGTCCCTTCAAGGTGATGGAGACTGGTGTTCGCACCATCGACACGCTCAACCCCATCGCTGAAGGCGGCACGGGCTTCATCCCCGGACCTTTCGGCTGCGGCAAGACCGTGCTGCAACATGCCTTGGCCGAGCAAGCCGACGCCGACATCATCATCATGGCGGCCTGCGGCGAGCGTGCCAACGAGGTGGTGGAAATCTTCACTGAGTTCCCCGAACTGAAGGACAAGCACACGGGGCGCAGCCTGATGGAGCGTACCATAATCATCTGCAACACGTCCAACATGCCGGTCGCGGCTCGTGAGGCTTCGGTCTATACCGCCATGACCCTCGGCGAATACTATCGCGCTATGGGCATGAAGGTTTTGCTGCTCGCCGACTCCACATCGCGTTGGGCGCAGGCCTTGCGTGAGATGAGTAACCGCTTGGAGGAACTGCCCGGCCAGGACGGTTTCCCTGTCGATTTGTCGGCCATCATCTCCAACTTCTACGCTCGTGCGGGTTATGTGAAACTGAACAATGGCCAGTCGGGTTCCATTACTTTCATCGGAACGGTGTCGCCTGCCGGCGGTAACCTGAAGGAGCCTGTCACCGAATCCACCAAGAAAGCGGCCCGTTGCTTCTACGGACTTTCGCAAAATCGCGCTGACAAGAAGCGCTATCCCGCCGTCGATCCCGTGGATTCCTACTCGAAATACCTCGAATATCCCGAAATCATTGAATATCTTGACAACAAGATTGAAAAGGGTTGGGTCGATAAGGTGACAAAGACGAAATACATCATCCGTAAGGGTAAAGATGCCTACGAGCAAATCAACATCTTGGGTGATGACGGCGTGCCGATGTCGTACCACGAGCAATATTGGAAGTCGGAACTCATTGACTTTGTGATACTTCAACAAGACGCTTTCGACGAAATCGACGGCTCAACGCCACTTGAACGCCAAAAGTTCATGCTCGACCTTGTGCTCGAAATCTGCGACCGTAGCTTCAAGTTCGACAACTTCGAGGAGTGTACGACCTACTTCAAGGGCTTGATTAACATCTGCCGACAGATGAACTACTCGGAATTCAAGTCGGAAAACTTTGAAAAATATCTTGGACAGTTAAAGGAGGAACTGAAACATGAGTGAGAAAGCCTTTCAACGCATCTATACGAAGCTGACCGCCATCACCAAGGCCACCGTGACCCTTGAGGCGCAAGGCGTGGCCAACGACGAACTCGCTGTTGTGGCAGGTCGTTTGGCGCAGGTGGTGAAAATCAAGGACAACGCCGTCACCTTGCAGGTGTTTGGCGGCACGGAAGACATCCCGACCAACGCCGAAGTGACCTTCTTTGGCGAGCCGCCCACCTTGAACGTGAGCGACGAACTGGCTGGCCGTTTCTTCAACGCCTACGGCGAGCCTATCGACGGCGGTCCGACTGTGGAGGGCGAGAAACGCCAGATCGGCGGCCCCTCCGTGAACCCCTACAAGCGTCGTATGCCTTCAGAACTGATTCCAACGGGTATCGCCGGCATCGACTTGAACAACACTTTGGTCTCGGGTCAGAAGATTCCGTTCTTCGCCGACCCCGACCAGCCTTACAATAAGGTGATGAGCATGGTGGCCCTCCGTGCCGATGTCGATAAGATTATCCTCGGCGGCATGGGCCTTTCCAACGACGACTACCTGTTTTTCAAAAACGAGTTTGAGAGCGCGGGTGCCTTGCACAAGATTATCAGTTTCGTGAACACCACCGACCAACCTCCTGTCGAGCGTCTGTTGATTCCCGACATGGCCTTGACCGCTGCGGAATACTTCGCCGTTGACAAGAACGAGAAGGTGTTGGTGCTGCTCACCGATATGACCTTGTATGCCGACGCTTTGAGTATCGTGAGCAACCGTATGGACCAAATCCCGTCCAAGGACTCCATGCCCGGCTCGCTTTATTCCGACCTCGCGAAGATTTACGAAAAGGCCGTGCAGTTGCCCGATGGAGGTTCCATCACCATCATCGCTGTGACGACCTTGAATGACGGCGACATCACGCACGCCATTCCTGACAATACGGGTTATATCACCGAGGGACAGTTGTTCCTCCGTGCCGATGCTGATTCGGGCAAGGTCATCGTGGACCCGTTCCGTTCGCTGTCGCGTTTGAAACAGCATGTGCAGAACAAGAAGACCCGCGAGGACCATAGCGCGGTGATGAACACATCGGTGCGACTCTACGCCGACGCTTCCAACGCCAAGACCAAGTTGGAAAACGGTTTCGACTTGAGCGACTACGACCTGCGCTGCCTCGAATATGCCAAGGAATACGCTACGCGCCTCCTCGCCATCGATGTCAATATTTCGATTACCGAGATGCTCGACACCGCTTGGGAGTTGTTCGGCAAGTATTTCACCAAGGCCGAGACAGGTTTGAAGGAAAAACTCATCGAGAAATACTGGAAAGCCGTTGATAAATAACTCTCAACTCTAAACTTTCAACTCTAAACTAAAATCAATGGCCATCAAATTTCAATATAACAAGACTTCGCTGAACGAGCTGAACAAGCAACTCAAGACGCGTACCCGTGCCCTGCCCACGCTGAAGAGCAAGGAGAGTGCGCTGCGTCTTGAGGTGAAGAAAGCCAAGCAGCGTTCGGAGAGTCTTGCCGCACAGTTAGAGGCCGAACTCAAATCGTATGAGTATATGGCCCGGCTTTGGAATGAATTTGAGCCAGGACTGATTTCCGTGACCGATGTGAAACTGAAGACCGTCAAGATTGCGGGTGTGCCCACGCCGGCTTTGGAGGAGGTGCTGTTCGATGTGAAGGACATCAACCTCTTCACCAAACCGATGTGGTATGCCGACGGCGTTCAAATCTTGAAAAATCTGGCGCAGTTGGGCATCGAGTCAGAGGTCTATACCGAGGTGAGCCGCATCTTGGATTACCAGCGGAAAAAGACCACACAGAAAGTCAACCTTTACGAGAAGGTGCAAATTCCTGGCTACAACGAAGCCATACGTAAGATCAAGCGATATATGGAAGACGCAGAGAACCTCGACAAGGCTTCGCAGAAAATCGTGAAAAACAAACACATAGAAGAAGAGGAGGCAGACCATGGTAACTGAAATGACGAAATATGATTTCATCCTCATGAGCGGCGATGCCGATGCCTTCTTGGAGAAGTTGCAAACGGTGGGCGTGATGGACATCACCCGTTCGCTGAAACCCATCGATGAGAAGTCCGAGAAACTGTCGGCTCGTGCCGAGATTTACCGCAAGGCAATTTCAACTTTGAAAACAATTGAGAAGGCCGAAGACCCCGGTCAGAAGCCGACTGATTTTGCCGTAGAGGTAATGCAGACCTTGCGCGAAAAGGAAGCCATCGAGGCGCAGTTGCCCCAACTTCGCAAGGAAGCCGATGACTTGGTGCCTTGGGGCCGTTTCGACAAGACGAGTTTCGAGAAACTCAAGGAGAACGGCTTGAAACTGCATTTCTACAAGGCCAAGGCCATCGACCCTGCTTGGAAGGAACAGTACGCGCTGAGCGAGATTTCCAATCTTGGCGGATACAGTTATTTCGTGGTCGTTTCCGACACGGACGAATTTGACTTCCCCGTGAAGGAACTGCCAGCCCCGCAGAGCGACTATGCTGCTGTGGAACAACAGATTGCCGATTTGGAGGGTCAAGTGAAGCAGAAAGAGCAACGCTTGGCGCAACTGAAATGGCACGAACCCGTGATTCAAGCCGAGTTGGACAAGACCTTATCGAAACTCGACCTGCATTTGGCACATGCTTCAGGCGAGAAGGCTGCTGAGGACTATATCACGGTCTTTGAGGGTTTTGCGCCCAAGGAAAACGAGCCTGCCCTGCACGACATGCTGGAGCATGAGAACGTGTTCTATTTGGTCGACAAGGCCCAAGTGGACGACAACCCGCCCATCAAACTGAAAAACAACAAGTTCGTTTCGATGTTTGAGATGCTGACCGATATGTACGGTCGACCCAAATATGACGAGTTCGACCCGACAGTGTTCATCTCCATTTTCTTCATGCTGTTCTTCGCCTTCTGCATGGGCGACGCAGGCTACGGCCTCGTGCTCATCTTGGCGAGCCTCGGGCTGAAGAAAGTGTTGGGCAAGATTGCGCCTCTCGGCGTGACCTTGGGCATTGCCACCACGGTAGTGGGACTCCCTTTTTCTCGGTCGATATGCTCACTTGGAGTTGGCTTCCCGAAGGTATTAAGAAGTGCATGTTGCCCTCGCAGATTGCCGGCTATGACGGCACGATGGTGCTAGCATTGCTCGTCGGTATCGTGCATATCTGCCTCGCCATGATTGTCAAGACCTACCAAAGTACCAAGGTGAAAGGCTTCGCCAATTCCTTGGGCACTTGGGGCTGGACTTTGCTCATTGTGGGCGGTGTCATCGTGGGCGGATTGGCCTTGATGGGTGTCATCGACAATGCCCTGACGAAGTGGATTATCATTGTCATCGGCTGCTTGTCGGCCTTGGGCATCTTTTTCCTCAACGACTTGCACCGTAATCCCTTGCTCAACTTCGGTTCGGGCTTGTGGGAGACTTACAACACGGTCACAGGTCTGCTCGGCGACGTGTTGAGTTACCTCCGTCTGTATGCCTTAGGCTTGGCTGGTGCCAAACTTGGCGAGGCTTTCAATGCCATCGGCGTGCAGGCTCTTGGCGACGGCGGCGTCAATTGGGTGTTCTTCATCCTCATTGTGGTCGTTGGCCATGTGCTCAATGTCGCGATGTGCGTCTTGGGCGCCTTCGTGCATCCCCTGCGACTCAACTTCCTTGAGTTCTTCAAAAACTCTGGTTACGAAGGCTCAGGCAGGAGGTATAATCCTTTACAACAATGAACGGCCTTTCGACAAACTCAGGGACCAAAAGCCAAAGGTCGTTGAGCCTGTCGAAACGCCTAACCAAAACAGAATCAACAATTAAACAATCAACAAATAAACAATTAAAATCATGTTAGCAACAATCTTAGGTTATCTCGGTCTCGGCCTCGTGTTGGCCTTGGCAGGTATCGGAAGTTCAATCGGCACTTCGACGGCGGGCAACGCTGCTGAAGGCGGCCTCAAGAAACGTCCCGAGGCATCGGGCAATTTCATGGTGCTGTCGGCACTGCCGGCCACTCAGGGCATCTACGGCTTCGTGGCCTTCTTCATGCTTTTGAGCAAGATGCAGGCCAACCCTGAAAACGGCCTCGTCATCTTCGGCGTGGGTCTCTGCGTGGGCTTGGTCTGCATGATCTCGGCCATGCGTCAGGGACAGGTTTGCGCCAACGGTATCGTCGGTGTGAGCCAAGGTCACGATGTGTTCACCAACACCCTGATTTACGCCGCTCTTCCCGAGTTCTACGCTATCTTGGGTCTTGTGGGCGCACTGATGGTGTAATTTCGAGAGGACAACCAATTAGGACAAAGGCGACTCCGTTTTGGGGTCGCCTTTGTGAATTATTTGCAAGTACGAAAGAAATATGTAATTTTGCAGCGTAATTATTGGGTTAATATCATTATGAGTACAAATAACGAGCAAAGCAAAAAGTTGTATTCGTCAGGAATGGGTGAAAAAAGGTGATTATTACGAGCAATTCTCCATATATGATGAAAATCAAATCACGGTAAGTGGTATCCTTTCATAAAACATTGAACCATGCCAAGTTGGAGTGAAATATTCAATAAGTTTTCAAACACCAAAGAAGAAAACAAGATAACATTTTTAGTTGAAGAGAAGAAAAAGTATCTTGATGAGATTTCCAAATGTACAGGAAGAAATGTCATCTCTTATTACTCTGGATGGTTGCAAAAGCCGACAGCCTCGGATGTATCCATAAATGATAAGGATATGAACGCTTTCATGGAAGCCGTTTATAAACTTGACAAGTCCAAAGGGGTCGATTTGATTTTGCACACTCCGGGTGGTGACATCTCCGCTACAGAAAAGATTATCAATTATTTGCACTCTATCTTCAACAATGATATTAGAGCCATAGTGCCGCAGATGGCAATGTCGGCGGGGTCAATGATTGCCGTTTCCTGTAGGGAAATAATGCTGGGAAAGCAGTCATGTCTTGGTCCCTTTGACCCACAGATAGGAGGTGTTGCTTGCCAATCTGTTTTGAAGGAGTTTGAAAAGGCGAAAGAAGACATAAAATCAAATCCCCATGCTTTGGGTTTGTGGCAAGTGATTTTTTCTAAATATAATCCTACGTTTTTGGTTACTTGCGAGCAGGCAATAGAGTTATCAAATGACTTAGCCGATAACATTCTATCAAAAACCATTTCCGAAAAGGGAAAAAGAAAAGAGATAATGAAAGCCTTCAACAATAACGATGCGACGAAAGTTCATAGCAGGCATATCTCAAAGGAACAATGCAAGGCTGTGGGATTGAACATTATAGACATGGAAGAAGACCAGCATCTTCAAGATATGATTTTGAGTTTGCATCACTGCTATATGATTTATCTTGAACAAACCATTGTAACAAAGATAGTTGAAAACAACAAGGGCGGTTGCATTATGCGGTTGTTGAATGTGGGTAATGGTAAATGAAAAGCAATATGACCACCTCCATTTTCCGACTTGATGAAATCCGATGCGATGGCACCTTTGCAGAAGCATCAAGAGATTTTGAAGCAATCTCTGTTGTTCGAGGGCATTTTTCATCTCTTGAAAAGGCAATTGCTGCAATGAAGCGAAACGCTTCGGAAACCTATTTCCCTGAAGAAATCTACGCTTATTTGGTGAAAGAGATTGCCGTTGATGGCAACCTTGGTGAAGTGGATTGGTTAAGCGTCAGGTCATACGACCCCTCAGGAAACCTTCTTGAAGAGTGCCTGCAAGACTACAATCTTGTCAATGATTTCCATGGTCGAAGCAAAGAAGACATTCATTTCAAGATTGGCGATATTGTTGAAGCATTGTGTTATGAAAGGATTGTTATAGGAATTATCGCAGCATTGCCGCCTACACCAGAAGACCATTTTCCAGTGCTTGATGCTTCTGATGATTGTTATCTTATCTTACCCATTTCGGAGAATCCTGACAGCCATATCCATGTTCCTCCTACCCATGTATTTCGGTTGCGACATACCCTTTCAGAGGAAGAAAGAGTTGGCCTCCAAGAAAAACTACGAGCAAGATGATTTCCTCGAAAAGATAGCATAATTCTCAAAATGCTTATATTTGCAGATTGAAAGCAAACGATAATAGTTGAACCAAAATAATCAAACAAAAGAAAAAGATAAACTCAAAAGGCATATTATAATCAGATAGCACTTGTTGCTGTCCTTGAACACCAATTTTTCTACTAGTCCCCGTTTTCGGGGCAATACCTCAAGGGCAAGTTAGCAAATGCCGTACTTGGTACGGTGTGGAATACTTGTTAGAGGTATGGGCGTGGAAACCCTGGTGTTCAAGCAAGGAATTGATTCCACGCTTTTTTATTGCTTGAAAACGCCATAAATACATGCAAAAAATGGATAATCAGAAAGATGACAAGTTAATCTCAACAGAAGAAGTCTATCTTGAACAGAGTAATGCGAACTCTGTTTCAGCAAGTGAAAATAATGGAAAAACTGATAGCCCAGAAAGGAAAAAGAATAAAGACAAGTCTTTAGGCAGAATTCTTCTATTATGCGCATTATTGGTTGTGATTGCCATTCCTGTTCTCATCGTTTTGACAAAACCAAGCAAAGGTGACAAAGAGGAAACAGTTGTTGAAGTAAACACGCAGATTCCATCCATTGTTGATATTCCAAAGGAATATCCTAGGATTTATAGGTATTCGGATGCCGATAATAAATATGTGCCAGACTCATTGGAGTTAAATGTGGTAAACATTACTGGTGTGTATTCTTTTGACGATCCCCAAGCAATATCTTGTATGATTGGATATGAGATTAAGGGAATAGAATACAGACTATTTACCTTAAAAGTAGAGGCAGATAGTATAGAAAAACATACTAATCAATTGAAGAGATATGCGGATGATGAGAATGAGCAGGCAATAGATAGTCTCTATGCTTTTCTTGGACGAAACAGCCATATTGACTATGTGGAAAATCGGCACTACAAAGGTTTTGTCTTTGTTTATGACGGATGTCCTGACGCATTGAAAAGAGAATGGTTTTCAATAGGAGACTATAATATACCAATTCCTGAAACTATGTATTTGAGCAATGATACAAACTTTGGCATTAAGTATAATTTCATGCAAAAAGACCCAGCCAAGTATGCGAGAATACAAGTGAAATTTGACTATGATGATTATTCCTATCCTGCCAGTTATTTCAACAATGGTAAAAGACTGCCTTTGATGGAAGAAACTTCGGCTTCTATTGAAATCTGGCAAGGGATGAAGGAAATGGGTTTTGAAGTATTGAATCTAAAAGGTCCAGACTATATCAATATAGATGGTGAGATAGTAATGAAAGTTGGTTTCGATAGGAAGGATCCATTCCCGACCCATGTTGATATATACTCTTTTTATCTGCCTAACAAATGCACGACAATAACAACGAGTTATAGGATTGCAGAAGCTAAAGAATGGAAAAGCGCAATTGAGGCTTCGATTATTATGACAAGAAAGAAAAAAAACAAATGACTCAAAATTAAGAAATTATGACAGAAAGTGAATTTTACGGACATGTCTTCCAAAGCCTACTTGTTTTAGGCCTTTTGTTTTGGTGGATGATGGGCCATTTGGGAAAGAAAAACTATGTTGAAAACCCTTTGGAGAAACACATTGCGCTGAAAGTGCTTGGTGGAATCTCAATTGCATTTAGTGTAGTTTTATTTATTGCTGGAGTGGTTTTTATGACCAAACTTGAATTTCCAGAACACTCGCTTCCGCAGCCAATTACACCGAATTCGATTATCAGACCTAGTGGAGCTTATCTTTATATTGGTTATCCGACAAAGTCGCAAAGCTTGGTAATCAGTGAGTTTGTTGGCACTATCCAATTTGTTGGTTTGGGTCTTTACCTATGGTGTTTCAGAAAGTCTGGGACAAATTGGTGGCAAAAAACCTTAAAAGTTGTGGCTTACACGGCTATGTTTATGTTGCTGCCATCGGCCATGGATTTCCATTATTATGACATTTATGAATTCATTTCACCTGCATTACTGATTGTTTTGGCAACGCTATGTCTAATTGATTGGAGAGGATTGAAAAAGGATAATCGAAATGGCAACAAAAATGAGTTGGTTCATGTCGAGGCGGAACCTGAAAAGTCAAATGAGCACGAAATAAGTTCAACTGATGTCGAATTATAAATTAAAGAGTTATGTATTGCAAACATTGTGGCAAAGAGATTGCAGATGATTCATCGTTTTGCCAGTATTGTGGAGGACAACTAAAGGAACAAGAAAAAAAGCGGTCAAGTGGCTCGCTGCTGAATAGGTTTAAGTCATTGAGTAAAGGATGGCAAATCACGATTATGATTTATATGATATGGTTTCTGTTGAGCATTTGTTTGTGGTTGACTGACAATTGGCGATATTGGTTTGATGATGACGAAGGTTGGGTGACAGAAATAGTTGTGGTTCTAATAATTCCTATGGTTGCACTTTTCATTTGGTATTACTTTACCCACTTGAGAAAAACAGAAAAGAAAAATGCACTTGAAAATCAAGCAACAACTAAAAATGCTATAACCAATCCTATTCAAAATTTGAAGATGACGAGTGTTACTCTGATGGATTTCGCCAAACAATACGGTAAAATGCAGGTAAAGACCGTCGCCGATACTACAACAAATGAAGTTCGCTCATATTGCGTTTTCACGAGTGTGCAGGGAATAGAAACAAAGGTGGAGTTTGGCAAAGCATTAGGTGCTTTGCGCCCTCAAGAGATTGCCGAGAGGAAAGAGCAACTTGAGGTTGTGCAGAAATTGGATGGGAGTTTTGAACTGAAAGGGAAATAATTATTACACCGACTGATAAAACACCTGCCCCACACGGTCAATATGGTCGCCAATGGGAGTTTTGACGGTTTTGTAATAGTCGAGTGTTTTACATCTCATCCTTCAGCTTTTCGATCATCCTTCGTTCCTTCTTGGTCGGGCGGCCTGCACCACGGTCGCGCCACTCGGCTTTGTAGGCTCGCATGAATTCGATGCGCTCGTATTCTTCTTTGGGCGTGAGGTCGTTATAAACCTCGGACACCTGCTTGGCTGAAACGCGGTTCTTGATGACGGTTTTCACCTCCACCACCTTGTGCAACTGCTCAATCTGCACTTGAATGACATCGCCGACCTTCACTTCGCGCGAGGGCTTCACGGGATTGTCGTCAATCTTCACCTTGCCGCCCTTGATGGCATCGGCAGCCAGCGAGCGCGTCTTGAACAGGCGCGCCGCCCACAGCCATTTGTCTATCCTGACGATGTTTTCTTCTTCGGTCATTTTGCAAGAAATCTTGAAAAATCAATTCAAAAATCTATTGAAAATCATATAGTTATATTTTGGAAGATTTTAATTCCGATTTTTGATAGATTTCTTGGCCGCAGGCCAATCCTATAACACTATTTCTCTTTGAATATCAACTGAATCGGCACCCCGTTGAAGTCCCAAGTCTCGCGTATCTTGTTCTCCAAGAAGCGCTTGTAGTTGTCCTTCACATCCTTTGGCAGGTTGCAGAAGAAGATGAACTGCGGGGAAATGCTCTTCAGTTGGGTGATGTACTTGATCTTTAGGAAACGTCCGCGCGAAGCAGTCGGCAATGGCACGGAATTGATGATTTCCTGCATCTTGTCGTTCAACTCACGCACGGGCACGCGACGCTCGCGGTTTTCGTAGACCTTATGGGCGGTCTCCAGCACCTTATATATACGTTGCTTGTTGATGGCCGAAGTGAAGATGATGGGATAGTCGGTGAAAGGTGCGGTGCGTGAACGAATCAGTTCCTCGTAGGCTTTGTGCGTGTTGGAATCCTTTTCGACCAAATCCCACTTGTTGACGACCATAACCAAACCTTTTTTGTTGCGCTCGATGAGGCGCAGGATGTTCATGTCTTGGGCCTCGAAGCCTTGTGTCGCGTCGAGCATAAGGATGGCCACGTCGCAGTCCTCGATAGCGCGGATGGAACGCAGCACGGAGTAAAACTCGATGTCCTCTTCCACCTTGCTCTTTTTGCGCAAGCCTGCTGTGTCGACGAGCATGAACTCCATGCCAAAGGCATTGTAGCGCGTGTAGTTGGCGTCGCGGGTGGTGCCGGCGATGTCGGTCACGATGTGGCGGTCGGTGCCGAGGAAGGCGTTAATCAATGACGATTTTCCGACATTGGGCCTGCCCACCACGGTGAAGCGCGGCAGGTCGGTATTGAAATCGGTTGTGTCGGAGGGCAAGAGTTCAGCGATTTTGTCCAATAGCTCGCCTGTACCCGTTCCCGTCATGGCGGAAATTGGCCAAGGCTCATCCAATCCCAAACTATAGAATTCGCCAATCAGGTTTTCCTTGTTGGGTTCATCTATCTTGTTGACCGCCAACAGGACAGGCTTCTTTTGCAGGCGCAGGATCTGTGCGACTTCCTCGTCCAAGATGTGAAGTCCATCGCGACCGTCCACCAAAAAGATGATGACGTCGGCTTCTTCGATGGCCAAGTCAACCTGCTTG
>CACXQO010000185.1 GCA_902769815.1 uncultured Bacteroidia bacterium
CAAGCCCTGCTCGCGACTGGTTTCAAGTTGGCGGTAAAGTTCTTCCATCTTCGGCACAAACGGCACTTGCAAAGCAATGATACCCAGCAACTTCTTCAACTTCTGAATCGTGATGTATTCCACTTTGTCCACCGCCGGCATATCCAATTCGATAGTCTGCTGCGCCACTTCCATCAGTTTGGCGTGGAAGCCCTCCAAGTCCTCCTTGTAAAACGGATAATACAAAACAATATTTGAATATGGAAATTTTTGAAGAAAAAAATATCTAAATATTGAAAATTAAAGAAAAATCACTATTGAATTATTGATATATCTGCATAAGTTCAATATTTAAATATTGATAATTATCATAAAAACCATATTTCAATATTGATATTTTTATTTGAAAACAATATTCAAATATGGAAATGCTGAAAATATGCCCAACACCATAGACTTCGCCCCGCAAATCGCGCAGGAACTCAACCTGGCCGCACACCATGTGTCCAACGTCATCCGTCTCTTCGACGAAGGCGCAACCATCCCTTTCATCGCCCGCTACCGCAAGGAAATGACAGGCACGATGAACGAGGAAAACGTGGCCGCCGTGCAGAAACGCCTCGAACAACTCGTTGAACTCCAAAAACGCAAGGAAAGCGTCATCGCCTCCATACGCGAGCAGGAGAAACTCACGTCCGAATTGGAGCAGAAGATACTGAACGCCAAGACCTTGCAGGAAGTTGAGGATTTGTATCTCCCCTACAAGCCCAAACGCCGCACCCGCGCCGCCATCGCCCGCGAAAAGGGTTTGGAGCCGCTTGCCGCGCAAATCATGGCGCAACATCAACGGGCGCAACCGCATCCGCAAAATCTTCCACATGCAGGGCGACATCAGTTCCGCCGTGGTGAAAGGCAAGGAAGAAGAAGGCAAGACCTACCAACAGTATTTCGACTTCCGCGAGCCGATTTCAGAGGCACCTTCGCATAGGCTTTTGGCCTTGTTCCGCGCCGAGGATGAGGGTATGGTGAAGCTGAAAATCAAGGTGGATGATGATTTTGTGTTGAACTCGTTGGAAAGCATTTTCCTGAAGAACGACAACGGATCGTCGGAGCTCGTGCGCGAGGCCATCGCCGACTCTTGGAAACGCCTTTTGGAACCAAGCATCGAGACTGAAATCCGCAATTATTATAAGGAAAAGGCCGACGAGACCGCCATCCGCGTCTTTGCCGAGAACCTGAAACAACTCCTTTTGGCCGCCCCGATGGGCCAGAAGCGCGTCCTTGCCATCGACCCGGGCTTCCGCACGGGCTGCAAGGTGGTGGTCTTGAGCGAAACTGGGGCATTGTTGCACAACGAAACCATCTATCCCCATCCGCCCAAGTCGGACACAGTGGGCGCGACACGAAAAATCAAGAGCCTCGTGGATGCTTACAGAATCAAGGTGATTGCCATCGGAAACGGCACGGCGGGACGCGAAACCGAGGACTTCATCCGCTCCATCAAATTCGACCGCGACCTGATGGCCGTGATGGTGAGCGAAAGCGGCGCGTCGGTCTATTCCGCCTCCAAGATCGCCCGCGACGAATTCCCCGACTACGACATCACCGTGCGCGGCGCGGTCAGCATCGGGCGAAGGCTGATGGACCCCTTGGCCGAGTTGGTGAAAATCGACCCGAAAAGCATCGGCGTGGGACAATACCAGCACGATGTGGACCAGAAGAAACTCAGCGAGAGCCTCGACCAGACCGTGGAAAGCTGCGTGAACGCCGTAGGCGTGGAACTGAACACGGCCAGCCAGCAACTGCTGTCATACGTCAGCGGCGTTGGCCCAAGTTTGGCCTCCAACATCATCGCTTACCGCGAGGAACAAGGCGGTTTCAAGAGCCGCAAGCAACTCAAGGAAGTGCCGCGCCTCGGCGACAAAGCCTTCGAGCAATGCGCCGGCTTCCTGCGCATCCACAATGGCGAGAATCCTTTGGACCAAAGCGCCGTCCACCCGGAAAGTTACCACATTGTTGAAAAAATGGCCAAGTCGCTGAACGTGAAGGTGAAAGACCTCATCGGCAACAAGGAACTCATCGCGAAAATCAAGCCGGAGAATTTCGTTGAAAAGGACTTCGGCTTGGAGACCATCAACGACATTTTGACCGAATTGGACAAGCCCGGTCGCGACCCAAGAAAGACTTTTGAAGCCTTTGAGTTCGACAAGAACATCCGCGAAGTCAAGGACTTGCGTGCCGGAATGACCTTGAACGGCATCGTCACCAACATCACGGCTTTCGGTGCGTTTGTCGATATAGGCGTTCACCAAGACGGCCTCGTCCACATCAGCCAGATGGCCGACCATTACATCAAAGACCCGAATGAGGTGGTACATCTGAACCAAAAAGTCCGCGTGAAGGTTTTGGAGGTCGATGTGAATCGAAATCGCATCAGTTTGTCGATGAAATTGTAATTTTGCATCGCGTTTCGCAATAAAACCACCAAAAGTCAGTTAATCATTCAAATTGAATTCAAAATGAAGAGATTCGGAATCATTACCCTTTTGTTGGCCTTCACGATGGCCGTCCCCGCCCTACTCCATGCGCAAATCATTAAAGGTGAGGTGTTTGTTGGCGGCAATATTAGTCAGGTGGATGGCGACGAATGTTACCATTATCGTAAATTTGGCGTTCACGCTGGTGCGGGTGCCTTGATACCTATCACTAATTGGATGGACGTTGGACTTGAAGTGCTGTTCAACCAAAAAGGGGCCTACAAGGGCGATTCCATCAACCAGCATCTTGGCCTTTATACAGGCCGCTACGACCTGCGTCTGAATTATGCGGAAGTCCCTGTAATGGTGTATTTTACGGACAAAAATCGCTACAGTATTGGCCTTGGTGTTTCATACGGGCGTGTGGTCGGATTGAAGGAATTGATAAACGGCAACTCTACCGCCATTGGCCTCGGCGATGGGCAATTGCATTGGCGCGAGGACAATGAGTCTTTCCCCGACATTAGTCAAGCAAAAAACATTGATGAACTGACCGATTTGATTTCTGAAGCAGGATATTCGCAAACCGAAGACCTTGAGGTATTGGTGCCGAGAGTGGTCAAAAATTCGGAGAACTACCGTGGTCGTGATTTCTGCATCTGCGCCGACCTACGTGTGCGCCTTTGGGAGGGCATCCACGCCGAACTGCGCTACCAATATTCACTGCTGCCCATTCGAACACGACTTTTCTACAAAGATGCGGCAGAAACCCATTTGAAAACCGATGACCTACGGGTGCAACCACTCCAACATCAATATAACAATGTATTGACACTGAGGGTAGTATATATCTTCAACGAGCGGAGAAGCGCCTCCAACAAAAACGCCACGAAGAAGCAATAAGCCCAGCCCCGAAGGGGCGACAGAATGTAGGCAGGCGGTGTAAACCCCTGCCGAAGGGCGACAGATTTACAACCCCAAATAATAATCCTTCAAAAACTCGCGATATTGCGGGGTGAATTGGTTGTTTGCATCACGAATGACAAATGTTTCTTCCAGAATCCCAACATTTTGTGCAAAACCCAATTCCAAATTGACGCGATTGGGTTCTTTTCTCTCGATTGGGATGATTGTCATCCTTTTATGCAGGAAAATCCCATGGTTTTCCGTAGTTTTCAAGAACTCCACCGACATATCGAAAGGCAACACTACCGACAAACGACCATCAGGCTTTAGCACTCGCCGAACCACTTGGCAAATCGTGGCATACGACAAGCCTGCGTCGTTGTGCCTCGCCCGACTTTTCCGCACCGAGTCGCACTTGGAAAAACGGTTGAAAAACGGTGGATTGGAAATGACGAGGTCATACTTTTTATTCGGCTGAAAATCAACAATATCGATGCAATAAGCCTGCAATTGGTCGCGCCACTGCGAAGCCTTGAAATTAATCGTTGCCTCCTCAATGGAAGCCTCGTCAATATCCACCGCATCCACTTGGCTTACACCTTTTTGCGAGAGCATCAAAGGCAAAAGTCCACAGCCTGTACCGATGTCCAACACCACATCTGTCGGCTTGACCTCAGTCCAGCGTCCGAGCAAAATGGCATCCGTGCCCACTTTCATCGTCGAGCGGTGATGGTAGAGGCTGAAATACTTGAAGTGGAAAGGGCGTGCGTCGGTCATTGCAAGTACATGTCAATCAAGCCTTCAGGGGCGGTTATCGTCAGGATTTTCTTGTTGCGGTCCACATTTTGGATCACTTCGTCAATGATCGGAATCAGGATTTCTTTCTTGCCTTTCAACACTTGCAAGACGGCCTGAGTGGGATACTCCAAGACCTCGGCGACAGGGCCAAGCTCGCCTTTTTCGGTGTCAACGACCGTATATCCAACAATTTCATGGAAATAGAATTGCTTTCCGCTCAGTTTGGGCAGCATTTCCAAAGGCAGATACACCGGTTTCCCAACCAAGTTTTGCGCCTGCTCGATGGTCTTCACATCTTGAACGGCCACAAAGAACTTATCGCCATTCGGAGTGATTTTCTCCACAAAAAACGGTGTCAGTACTTTGTTGATTTCGAGGAAGAAATGCTTCATTTCGAGATAGGCCGAAGGGTCGTCGGCTTCTAATTTGATGGTCACCTCCCCTTTCAGGCCGTGGGTCTTGGCCACGCGACCCAAGTAAAAACAGTCTTCTTTTTTCATTGCGTCAGATTTTGCCGCAAAGATAAGATTTTTTATCTTTGCCGCTCATTTTTCAAACCATGCACGAATTTTCGCATTTGTTTTTGGATGTGCTGAGAAACAGCGTCTTAATCACTGGATTGGTGATGATTATGATGCTGATGATTGAGTATGTCAACATCCATTCGCACGGGAAATGGTTCACGCGGCTGCGGCAGAACCGTTTCGGTCAGGTCGTTTTGGGTGCGGGTTTGGGTCTTGTTCCTGGCTGCATGGGCGGTTTCGCCGCCGTGTCGATGTTTTCGCACAAATTGCTGAGTTTCGGCGCATTAATCGCCATGATGATAGCCACCTCGGGCGATGAGGCTTTCATCATGCTCGCCATGATTCCCAAGCAAGCCCTGCTGCTGATGGCAATCTTGTTTGTTGTGGCCGTCCTTGCCGGAGTTTTGGTGGACAGGTTCACGAAGCCCCACATCCACCACCAACCCGAAGGCTGCGAGGAAGGCTACCAAATCCACGAAGAAGAAAGCGAAACCGTTGAGAAATCCTCGTTCCGCAACATGAAACACGTCAGCGCGGAAAGAATCGCCTTGCTTTTGGGCGTTATCTTATTCATCATCGCTTTGGCTTTTGGAATGTTGGAACATGAACACGAGGAAGCCGCTCATACTCAACTCAATATCTTCAACGAATCGTGGATGAACCTGATTTTTGCCGTCGTGAGCCTGATTGTGGTGTGGTTCATCGCCACGGCAGGCGAGCATGTCATCAAGGAGCATCTTTGGGAGCACATCATCCGCAAGCATTTCCCGAGCATCTTCCTCTGGACTTTCGGCGCATTGTTCATCATCCAAGTCGGGCTTCACTACTTTGACATTGAAGCACTTATCAGCAACAACATCCCTTGGATGATACTTTTGGCCGTCCTCATCGGCATCATTCCCGAGTCGGG
>CACXQO010000186.1 GCA_902769815.1 uncultured Bacteroidia bacterium
TGTTTTTCATCACTCCAGCCCTCCTTTCTTGGCTTTGTAAATGTCGAAGAAGCGGTCTTCAAGCGACTGTCCGCCGCAGATGCCCTGCAAGGTGTCGCAATGTGTCATTTGCCCGTCGATGATGATGCCCACGCGGTCGCAAAGGCGTTCCACAAGGCTGAAAATGTGTGTGCTGAGGATGATGGTCTTGCCTTGTTCGCGCAACTCTAATAAGTAGTCGGTAACGGTGCGGGCGGTCAGCACGTCCAAGCCGTTGGTAGGCTCGTCGAAGATGACAAACTCCGGGTCGTGCACCAACGAAACCACCAACGAGGTTTTCTGCTTCATGCCCGTGGAGAGGTTGGCGACCTTCACTTCGGCGAACTTGTCGATGCCAAAACGCTCAAAGAGTTTGGCCTTGCGTTTGGCGACGACTTCTGGGTCAATTCCATAGAGTTGTGAGAAGAAGTCGAACAAATAATTCGGCGTGAAGAAATCCTCCAATTTCAGTTCGGAGGTCAGGAAGCCGATTTTCGCCCTAACCTGTTCGGGTTGGCTCACGATGGAGCAACCGTCAATGAAAGCGTCGCCTTTGTCGGGGGCAATCAAGGTGGCCAACATGCGCAAGGTCGTGGTCTTGCCGGCACCGTTGGGACCAAGCAGACCGAAAATCTCGCCTTTGTTGGCGGTAAACGAAAGGTTATCAACCGCCACAATCTCCTTACGGTCAGTCCTTTCAATTTGTTGTTGTTTGCGCGAAAGCTTAAATGTTTTGCTCAAGCCCTCAACGCGGAGGATTTCGTTCATAAGACTTATTCTTTTATGATTTGCTTGTATTTCAGTTTGGTAACTTCACCGAATTTACCCAATTCCTTCTTGTCGATTTGCTTCTCATTGCCCGACATCATAATGACCACGGGACGATCCTTAATCATTCTGTTGTAGAAACTCTGCACATCCTCGAAACTGGCCGTGCGGATGATTTCCGTGACCTCACCACGCGGGTCGTGGTCGTAGCCCATTTTCACCCAAGTCTGCACCGACGAAGGCATATTGCGGAAACCGATGTAGTTGCTTGCCCGCGAATTCAGCAAGGCTTCCTTCGAGGCATTGAACTTCTCCATGCGCACCGGCATATTGACAATCAAGTCTTTGAAGGCGGTCATGCCGTCCAAAGTCTTGTCGGACTGCGTACCCAAGAATCCAAAAAGATAGCCTGGCTTGCGCTCCAAATAGTCATACTGATAGTTGGCATAAGCCGTGTAACCCAAAGAACGAAATTCCCTGATTTCCTGAAAAACAATAGAATACATGTCTGTCCCGAAATACTTACTGAACAAGGAAGATATCGCCTCGTCATTGGCATTCAATTTCTCGCCCGACACATAAAAATAGATGTTGCTTTGGCGGAATTTCTTGTTGGAGGCAATGAAAACATGCGGCTCAGTGAACTTCCTCTCGACATACACTTTCTCGCGACCCTTGATGGCTTTTGAACGTACCAAATTATTGTCATTCAACATATTCGCCACCAAATTCGGGTCGGTGTTGCCGCTATACAATACATAACCATCGTATTTCAAGGCCTCGGCGACTTCTGCCAACAATTCTTCACCGCTCTTTTTCTTCCACTGTTTCAATGTCGAATGGTTCAGATAAGTTGATTGGTCACCGTGCAAAGCATACGCACGGACGGCACGAGCCCAGGTGGAAGCATCGTCACGCGAAGTCTTGAGTTCGGTTTGTTCCGATTCCACCAAAGTCTTGATGTACTTTTCATCGTTTGAAGGATGATACAACTTCTGGTTGCACAGTGCCATGATATCGTTCAAGTCTTTCTCGAAGCCAGTCATTCGCACAGTCAAGTTGTTGTCGTTGCAGAAAATGCTGATTCCCGCTCCCATTCTCTGCAAAGCGAGTGCAAATTCCTCAAATGTTTGGTTTTGAGTGCCTTGTAAACCAAGATATTGCACTGCACGGTTCAAGTCGGGGTCGCTGAAAGTGCCATAGTTGAAGACCACTTGAAGGTTGAAAAGGTCGTTACGCGGGTTGGCGGTGGAGTAAAGTTTGAAACCGTCGTTCACATCCGTAATCTTCACATCCTCACCGAATTTGATAACCTGTGGTTCCACCTCTGGCACCTCTTGCGCCTCGATGGCTTTGGCAAAATCCGATTTGGCCTCGGTGTTCTTGGCTTCAATGGGTTTCCAATTGGGCTTATCGACCTTGTCCTTGGCGGGGAAACCCATCTTGGAGCGCACATCCAAATAGTCGTTGCCAAAATACTTATTGGCGACGGCCACCACTTCGTCTTTCGTAATGGATTCAAGACGTTTCGTTTCAGCAAGATACTCCTCGTATGTCATGCCTCTCATTTCCAATTCGAGGAAAAGGCCGGAGAGACTACCAAAACTCTCCATTTCATAAATCCTGTCCGTCAACCAGCTCATGCGCATGGCCTCAAAGAGGTCGTCGCTGAAATCGCCTTTCTTCAAGCGGTCGAGACAGTCGAAAATCAGCGCTTCGGCATCCTCGTGCGACTGCCCCAGCAGTTTTGGGATATAAATCATCACATTGCCGCCATAATCCTCCAATGAAAGCGGCATCAACATGGCAGCCATAATCTTGTTCTCAAGCATAAGCTTGTCGGTAAGACCCGTCTCGCCGTTGCTGAAAATGCCGCAAGCCAAACTCAAAGGCAGATAATCGGGGTCAGATATCTTGACACCGGGGAACACCAAAGCACCCATCTTGATAGGCGTCATTTTGACTTCCTTCACCGTCGGACCATTGAACTTCGGCAACGTGTAAGTAGGCTCCTTTGGCAGTTCACCCTTGCGCCAAGTACCAAACTTTTCTGCCACCATAGGCACGGTCGTTTCAATGTCGAAATCGCCGACAAGAATGAGAGTCATGTTGTTGGCCACATAGTAAGTGTTGTAAAACTCACGCATCTTGCTGGTTTGCGGATTTTTAAGATGCTCGGTATAGCCGATGACGGGGCGACCGTAGGGATGCTCACCGAAAGCCTCCTTGAAAAGATACTCTCTGAACGCGTTGATGGGACTATCGCCATACATGTTCTTCTCCTCGTAAACCGTTTCCAGCTCCGACTGGAACAAGCGGAACACAGGGTTGCGGAAACGTTCCACGTACACGTCCATCCACTTTGAGAGTTGGTTCGATGGAAAAGTGTTGTAATACATGGTTTGGTCGTAGGCCGTACCTGCATTCAAGCCTTTTCCACCCATCTGCGTGAGGATAACATCCACCTCATTCGGGATGGCATAATCTGCGGATTTCCGCGACAAGTCATTGATTTTCTGCTGAATGTCTTGACGCTCAACCACATCTGTCGTTTCGTGCAGACGGTCATACATCAGATCGATGCTGTCAAGAAAAACCTTCTCGGCTTCCCAGTTGGTCGTACCGATTTTGTCCGTCCCCTTGAACATGATATGCTCAAAGTAATGCGCCATGCCCGTGGCATCCACAGGGTCATTCTTACTGCCAGCGTGGACATACACCGCGCCATAAATCTCTGGCTGTTCGTGGTCTTCGCACATCACCACTTTCAGACCGTTGTCCAAATGGAAGGTCTTGGTTTTCAGATTGCCCTTTTGGGCAAAAGCCATCGTGGTTCCTAAAACAAAAAGGAACAAAATAGTTAACTTTTTCATTTTGTAGTATTTAGTTATTATTCGATTCTGAACAAATTCTTGTACTGCTCCGTGATATACGCATCCACCCAATCATAATATGCCTCCATGTCTTTGGCGTTCTTTACGCTTTTGCGAAGCTTTTCAAGGGCTTCCTCGCCACGGTGCATCACCTCTTTTTCAATAGGTTGGATTTGTTGAAGAATGCCCGTGCCCTGCTTGTTGAATAGCTTGGAGAGGTCGCCGTAAGTGGTGGTGTTTCCTGCTTCAAGCGAGAAAACCCGCTTTTTCAGTTCCAGACCTTTCTCGTTGAGCCACGAATGCCCTGTTCCGTCGTCGGTGACGATGCTGGGCAATTTTCCAGAGGGAGTGAGCACCAACGGAATGGCCACCGTGGTCAGCGGCCAGCCGATAATCGTCCAACTGACTGTATTCAGCGGCGACTCACCGGGTTTCACTCCTTGCACGAGAATCACAGAGGACGTGCTATGGCGCGCAATGTAATCCCCGAAAGAAAAATACTGCGTGTCATTCTCGTTCTCAGGCATAAAATCATACATATCAAGTTTCGTCACGCCGTGTTTCAGGTATCTTGAAATGGAAGTGATGAGGTAATCATGCTCCATGTTGCCTTCCTTGCAAGCCTCGGCCATGAAGTCGGTAATGGCGCAATAACGTTCCACACCTTGGTCAAGTTTATGGTTACCCGTCGTACCGAAATTGGTGCGCATCAGGTAGCCGTCGGGGGCGACTTTCGGGTCATTCACATCGAACTTCACATACTCGTAATTGCCAGTTTCATAATAGGCGCAACCGCCTTTGGCATCGAGGACGGCGAAGTTGGAATTGACCTCGCGAGGCTTTTTGACGGTGTCCAAAAGCAATTCGAAATCCTCCAAAGTGGCGCAAAGTTCCAAGGCCTTGCGAATGAGGATGCCGTCGCCGTCGGTGTCGCCACCGTCGCCGTTGAGGTTATAGGCCGCCGTGTTGATGATGCCGAAACCAGCTTCATTGTGGCCGCCCCAAACATTGACTGGAGTGGTGTCCTCGGCGTTCACCAAGCCGATGTAGCGGTAAACCCGTCCCTGTACGACAATCGTCATGTTGTGCAAAGTGCTGGTATCACGGTTCTTAAATATCAAAGGACGGCCGTCCTTCGTGGCCTTGCCGGAAACAATGACCGAGGTGCAGGCCAAAACAGGTTGCACCTCGGTCATCACGGCTGCCATCAGGAAAAGTGCTAACAAACGCTTTTTCATGGCAAGTCAATTTAGTCTATAACATGCTGATAATAAATCCTTGTCCAAATCGTAAGCGCGAGGCTTCATCAAGAGGTTGCCGTTGTGGTCCAACAGGCAATAATACGGTTGGGCATTGGTGCCGAACTTCGAGATTTGGAAGTCGGCATACTTGCGCCCAATGGTCTTTTTTTCCTTGCCGTCGTAGGTCGAAGTGTACCATTCCTCTTTAGGCAGCGAGGTCTTATCGTCGACATATAAAGCGCAGAGCACAAAATCATGGCGGAGCATATCCTTCACACGCGGGTCGCTCCAAACGTTGGCCTCCATCTCACGGCAGTTCACGCAACCGTGACCTGTG
>CACXQO010000187.1 GCA_902769815.1 uncultured Bacteroidia bacterium
GCAATGGGAATCTCAAAACCCTCTGGCTGAACGAGATAGTTATGGTTTTCCACAAATCGGCCTTGGTCGTCGTGGATTTGCCAAGCCAATTGCACCATACGCGGCCAGTTGTCGAAATCGGTCAGCGGAGCGTTGTCGTTTTTTGGGAGACCTGTGGTCTCTGTATCGAAGATTAGAAACATAGTTGTCAAGGATTTAGGTGTAGGGGCAGACCTGCGTGTCTGCCCGATTTTCAGCGTTCAAAGGTAAGAGTTTTTCGGGGACGTTGCAAAGTTGTCGATCTTTTTTTCTTTGATTCATATTCGATGAGTTTTAGATTTGTAGGTAAGCCAGAAACATACCCTTTATTAATACGAATGAGAAATGACACTTTTATCGTTTTTTAGCCATTTTTTACCAAAGTTTTTTCAATTAAGCATTAAAGATTTCCATTCCAATTACAAATAAATCCATCATATAGACAATATTTGTCATTTTTGGCAAAAACAAGCCCATGCTAAAAAAATCTCATTCGTATTATAAGTAGTTTTTTTCTCAAAAATACAACATGGATTCAAATAATAGTTATTTTTGCAAATTATTAACCTTAAAACACATAAAATCATGTAAAATCATGGCAGAAATGGCATTAGGTTATGGCAGCGAGTATCAATTGCTGCGCTACCTTGGACATCACAGAATGTATCTTGACAATCAAATCAAGAAAGAAACCAAAAGCAACTCTCCAATCAATTGGTTGGATTATCCTAATGATTCCGAAAGAGACTCTTTAGATGGCGAATGGGAAGGAATAAAGTTTTTACAAGATCAAAAAGATTACACAAAAATTGAGGAAGCATGGAAAAAGTTTTGGCCTTATAGTGGACGTGCACAATCTTGGGATGGCATTTTCTGGCAAGACGACACCCTTTTTCTTGTTGAAGCAAAAGCACATGTAAAAGAAATGGAAAGTGAATGCAAAGCTTCAGATGAAAGCAAAAACAAAATACGAGAAGCATTTATGAATACGACAAACGATGAGAAACAAGCCGAAAAATGGCTGTCATCAAAACACTATCAACTTGCAAACAGATTGGCTTTCATCCATTTTTGTAAAACAATTGAAATCAAAGCCAAGTTATGTTACATTATGTTTATTAATGGTTATTTATCCAATGTGACAAAAAATGTTGATAAAGAAGAAACTTTCAAAAAAGCATGGGAAGCGGAATGCAATGCTTTGGAACTCACGCCTGACCAACTAAACGACATCCTACCCGTTTACATCGACTGTACAAAATACAAATAATATCATCGCCATGAATAAATACGAAAAACTATTTGAAAAACATGCCAAGCAAGGTGAGAACATAGATGCGCTTGAAGCCTTGCAATTGATTACAGTTGCCTATATGAAGTCATGTGAATTTAGCATAGGAATGCGAACCACCATCTATTCTGCAGGTGAAATATGGCTGTATGACCGTCTGCCAAAACAAAGCAACAATCCGTTTCCAAAAGAATTGATTAACAAACCTCTACTGAACCTCATGCCTCAACTCTGCAAGGAATTCGACCCTGACAATCACGGAACATACAACATTTGCGGTTTCAATTCCCCCGAAGACTTAAAAGTGTATATGCTAATCGCCATCAAGGAGCATCTGTACGACGATGCCACCATGAATGCTTGTTGCTGGGCTATTAAACAAATTCCGCAATTGTATGAGAAATGGAGGGATGAAGAATTGTACCCTTGGGCTTCATTACGCCCATTTATTCACGGGGGCTTTCATCCCAGCCTTGAGTTTTAATATGATGATTCTACATATCTCTGACACTCACGGAAAGCATCATCTTTTTAATGACATGCCGGAAGCTGATGTCATAGTTCATACTGGTGACATCACTGAAGACGGCACCGAAGAAGAGGTCTTGGAGTTCATTGCGTGGTTTGAAAATTTGCCCTACAAACACAAAATTTTCATTGCAGGCAATCATGATAGCTGTCTCTATAAAGCTAACATTGAAGGTTTGCCCAACAATGTGCATTACCTCTGCAATGATAGTGTTACCATAAACAAAATCAAGTTTTACGGTGTGCCAATGTTCTTGCAAGACGACCTTGATGGCAACTTTACCGAACTATACAGCCGTATCCCATACGACACCGATGTATTTCTCACCCACCAACCGCCTTTAGGCATTCTTGACGAATCTGAAGGCATCAATTTCGGCGACCGTGACCTATACAAGCGTGTTTTTGAAGTCATGCCTATTTTCCACCTTTTTGGGCATATCCATTCTGGAGAAGAAACATATTGTATTTCTCGCCGAGTACGCTTTTCGAATGCAGCACGTCAGAAAAGCGGTAAGTTCAATTTACTCATAATTAGAACGTATGATTAAGCAACTAAGAGATAGTTTATCCTTCAATTGCGATTTGTTAATAGCGCAAATGAAAGGGGGAAAAAAATCAATCCTATATGATGATACCATGAAGCCTTTGCATCGAAATAAGTCTTATTTTTGCGCCAGGGTTCTGTCCCTTCCTCGGGAATTCCATTCCCGCCGCAAAAGCCCCAAGCGAGAATGAACACCAGCAACAACATACCCAACGAAACCTCCACTTAGCAGCAGCCCGTAGCATGGTGCAAACCGTGTATAGTATCCGCTCAGCCAATCCATCATTCAACTATTTCCCTCAAACAGGAATCTTTTCCTCCTTCGGCTCCACATGGATGGAAATGTGTGTTTCCTCGCCGTAACGTTCCTTCAGCAGGCGTTCCATTTCTGAGGCTTTGTCGTGGGCTTCCTTCAAGGGGATGTCGCCGTCCATGAGAATGTGCATTTCGATGGCGTAATGGTTGCCGATGCGACGGGTGCAAAGGTCGTGTGGCTCGGCGACGCCCGGCACACGCCTCACAATGTCCAAAATCTCATTCTCCACCTCATCGGGCAAGGATTGTTCCATCAACTCACCCATGCCGTTTTTGAGCAAGTCGATGGCCACCTTGACAATGAGCGCACCTACGGCAATGGAAGCGATGGGGTCAAGCATAGCCCAACGCTCTCCCAAAAGGATGGCTCCACCGATGCCGATGGCAGTGCCGACCGACGACAGAGCATCACTGCGATGGTGCCAAGCGTTGGCTTTCATGGCCTGCGAATCGAGTTGGTCGGCTTTGCGCTTGGTGTATTGGAACGTCAACTCTTTCAACAAGATGGAAACCAATGCCGCCACCAATGCCAACATTCCGGGCTGGGGCAAAATGCCGCCTTTGGCCCAAAAAGCGATTTTCTTGGCACCGTCAATGAAGATGCCCACGGCGACCGCGAAAAGCGCAATGCCGATGAGTGTGGTTGCCAAGGTCTCAAACTTGCCGTGACCGTAGTCGTGCGACTTGTCCTTGGGCCGATGGCTGATGCGCACAAAGGCCAAAACGATGATGTCGGTGGCAAAATCGGAAACCGAATGTACCGCGTCGGCAATCATGGCTGAACTATGGCCGACGATGCCCGCCACAAACTTGAACACCACCAGCACCACATTGACCGCGCTGCCCAAAAGGGTCACTTTATAGACTTCCTTTTCCCTATTCATATCACGATTTCAAAAAAGTTCGCAAATTTATGGATTTTTGTGAGCCGGTTCGCCGAAAATTTGTACTTTTGCACCCGAAATCTCGGGTAGATTTTAGTTAATTCATTAAAAATCAACTTAAAACATTAAATTATGCCTGCAAAAATCAGATTGCAAAGACATGGCAAGAAGGGTCAGCCCTTCTATCACATCGTAGTTGCCGACTCTCGCTCACCACGTGATGGCAAATTCATTGAGAAATTAGGCACCTACAACCCGCTCACCGAACCGGCCCAAATCAACATCAAGTTTGACAGGGCTTTGTATTGGTACAGCGTTGGCGCTCAGCCCTCCGACACCGCCCGCTCGCTGCTCAGCAAGACCGGCGTGATGATGAAGTATCACCTGATGCGTGGTGTCCAGAAAGGCGCAATGACCAAGGAACAAGCCGAAATCAAGTTCCAGAACTGGATGAAGGAGAAGGAAGCCAAGGCCGCCAACATCGTCAAGGCCAACGAAGAGAAGGCTCGTGGCGAAAAGAAGACCCGTTTGGAAGCCGAAAAGCAAGTGAACGAGGCCCGCGCCGCCGAATTGGCCAAGAAGCGCATTGCTGAAATGGAAGCCAAGAAAGCCGCTGAAGCTGAAGCCGCTGCTCAAGCTGCCGCCGAAGAGGCTCCCGCTGAGGAAGCCCCAGCTGCCGAAGCACCTGCCGAAGCCTAAACGCGATATTTCAGAAAACACGAAAAACCGCTCCCAATCGGGCGGTTTTTTTTATTTTTGCAGTCCAAAACAACGAGAAGCGGCGTTTCGACAGGCTCAACGACCGTGACCCATCAGGAACCCTGAGCCTAACGAATGCCATTCTTCACCATTCAAACGCCAATACGATGAGCAAACAACCTCTATTCTCCGAAAAATCGAAACTCTACGAGATGATTGCGGACAACCCGAAACTGCTGCAACTTCTCCCCCGTTTCGGCATACAATTAGGCTTCGGCGACCGCAGCGTGGCCGAGGTGTGCCAACAAGACAAGGTCAGCACGCGCCTGTTTCTCGCCGTGTGCAGCCTCCACTTCGACCCCAACACGCCCGTCCGAATCGAAGCACCCAACGATGTTGACCTCACCTCACTCCTCTCCTATCTAAGTGCCTCGCACAGAGCCTATTTAGACGAGCGATTCCCCCACATCGAGGAGCATCTCAGTCGAATCATCAAGGCCGCAGGACCGAAATACGGCAACATGCTCGACCATTTCTACAACGAATACAAACGCGAAATGGTGAAGCATTTCAAATACGAGGAGGAAGTGGTGTTTCCGTATATCACCGCTTTGCGCAAAGGCGAAAAAACCGACTACA
>CACXQO010000188.1 GCA_902769815.1 uncultured Bacteroidia bacterium
GATTTTACAGCCTTATAATCTTTTATTGATATTTGGATAGGACTCATATTCATTCTGATATTTCTTGTTTAACGGGATTATTGCGGTTTTCGTATGAATATTGTATTCTGAATATTTATATAGTTTTTTATAATCAACAGCATTGACGTTCAATTTTCTGCAAAGGTATTGAATTTTCCAATACAATACATTTCGACGAAAACAAAATTGCGGCTGCCGTGGTACGACAGCCGCAAAACAAAACAACAAACCAATTAAGGTTGTTCTTTATCAGTTACGAGCGATGCGTCCCAGAACAAATCAGCATTGGTTGTAATGGTATTTCCACCTCCAACACGGAACGGCTCAAAGCCTGATGGAATCAAGTTGACATAACTGTCGCGGTCGACATCTTCCATTTTGTAATCTTCCTGATAGTAGGACAACGTGCCCCAACAGGAAAACCAATAGGTGTTTTTCGCCATGTAAGCGTAATAATCATCCACTTTGCTGCTGCCTTCATCAAAAGCGTAGTGCATCATCATCTTTTTGCCAGAAATGTAGTGTTCGCGCATTTCCTTGAGCGACAACGGCGTACCATCCATATCAGAAACAAAATGCCCACCCATGTCGGAATCAATCATAGCCCATTTATTTAATTCAGGCAACCAAACCTCATTGACAACATGACAATCGGAATCATTTTCGTCTTGCGGCATACAAGTGATATACCTTGCCTTTATATCCGCTGCAAGCAACAACTCAAAGGTTAATATGCTATGCAAACGGCAGTTGAACGCAGGCGCAACATCTTTAGCGTATTCCCACAAGCCAATTGCATTGACATGTTCCGGCCATTTCTTTTGGTTGTCGTGAGGAATGTTTAAGGACACAAACTTTCCAATTGCAACAGCTTTTTCCCAGGTGTCGGCATTTTGGGGATAAAGGGTGTCCAATTGAAAATACTCACGGATTTCTCTTGCTCGTGTTGTGTCTTGTATGATGACCATTGAAAAATTGGCAGTGTCGCTCGCATACGCTCCTGATGACTTTAATGCAGACACTCTTTCGTCGTACAAGCCCAAGTTACTTAAGCCAAAGTCAATATAATAATATGGCCTCGCTAACCTAAATACGACAAAGGTGCAAACAGCAATTACACCAATTATGGCAAAAATGTTTCGAATGATTGAGAATGCTATTTTCATACTTATTTAGTTAAAAAAGTAGAGACGGTGCACGCACCGTCTCTACAAACAATTGTTCGGAAATTATTTCCCTTCAGCTAACCTCTTATACCCTTCATAGCGGAGCTTAGCAAACTGTTCGGTCTTGGCGAACAGTTCCTTGGCTTCCTCAGGGAAGGTCTTCAGCAGTGAGTTGTAACGGACTTCACCCATAATGAAGTTCTGGAAGTCGGCCCAATTGGGTTCCTTCGAATCCAAGTGGAAGCCGTTCTGTCCGGCTTCTTCCTCGGCGGGGTTGAAGCGCCAGAGGTGCCAGTAACCGCAATCAACGGCGAGCTTCTCTTCGTGCTGGGTGCGACCCATGCCGGTCTTGATGCCGTGGTTGATACACGGAGCGTAGCAGATCACTAACGACGGACCCGGATAAGCCTCGGCTTCCTTGATGGCCTTGAAATACTGGGCTTGCGAAGCACCCATGGCGACTTGAGCCACATAGACATAGCCGTAGCTCTTGGCAATCATGCCGAGGTCTTTCTTGCGCACCTTCTTACCGGAGGCGGCAAACTTGGCGACAGCACCGGCAGGCGTAGCCTTCGAGGACTGACCACCCGTGTTCGAGTAAACCTCGGTGTCGAGGACGAGGACGTTGACGTCTTCGCCGCTGGCCAACACGTGATCGAGGCCACCGAAACCGATGTCGTATGCCCAACCATCGCCACCGAAGATCCACTGGCTACGCTTGGCCAAGAAGTCCTTCTGTCCGAGCAGTTCGCTCTCAAGTGCGCAACCGTGGCAGGGGCAAATCTTGCTGCCCGCAGCCTTGGCATCCTTGGCCTCTTGCAACTTCTGGGCGGCCACTTCGGCACCATAAAGTTCCTTGCCTTGTCCGTTCCAGAAATCAACGCAAGCATCGATAGGCATAATGGCCTTTTCGAGGGCGGCGACAAACTCATCGGTAGCCTTGCGGTTGGCGATGGTATCGTCGTAGGTGTTCAGCCAATTCCGCGTGGCTTCCTTCATCCAGTCGAAAGCGGTGGTGTTGACCAATTCTTCAGCCTTCTTGCGGAGGCCTTCGCGAATCTTACGATAACCCGTGGCCATACCGAGACCAAACTCGGCGTTGTCCTCAAACAATGAGTTGGCCCAAGCCACACCGCGACCCGTGCGGTCGTTCTTGCGATAAGGCGTTGCGGGAGCCGAACCGCCATAGATGGACGAGCAACCCGTGGCGTTGGCCACCATCATACTCTCACCAAAGAGTTGGGTGATGGTCTTGATGTAAGGCGTTTCGCCGCAGCCAGCGCAGGCACCCGAGAACTCGAACAGCGGCTGTGCAAACTGGCTGTTCTTCACGTTGGCGTACTTGTCGATGAGGTTGTCCTTGTAGGCGACCTTCTTCTGGCTATACTCCCAGTTTTCGGCTTCGCCCAACTGGCTTTCGAACGGCTTCATCACGAGAGCCTTGTTGCCCTTCATACCCGGGCACACGTCGGCGCAGTTGCCGCAACCCGTGCAGTCCATCACGGAGACTTGCATACGGAAGTTCATTCCAGCCATCTCCTTCGGCATCTTCATTTCGATGGTGTTCATCGAAGCGGGGGCGTTTTGCTTTTCCTCGGCGGTCATCACGATAGGACGGATGGCAGCGTGAGGGCAAACCAACGAGCACTGGTTGCACTGGATACAGTTGGCAGCATTCCATTCGGGAACGTAGGTGGCCACACCGCGCTTTTCGTAAGCCGTGGTGCCAGCCGGGAAGGTGCCGTCAATGATGTCCTTGAAGGCGCTCACGGGCAGGTCGTTGCCGCATTGGGCCACCATCGGGCGCATCACCTTATTAATAAACTCGGGGTCGTTGTCGTTGTGCTCGAAAGCGAAGTCGGTCGTGCAAGGCAGCTCGGCCCACTCGGCGGGGATTTCCACCTTCGTGATTTCGCCACCACGGTCGACGGCGGCATAGTTCATATTGACGACATCCTCACCCTTCTTGCCGTAGCTCTTCACGATGAACTTCTTCATCTGCTCGACGGCGAGGTCGTAAGGAATGACACCCGAAATCTTGAAGAACGCGCTCTGGAGGATGGTGTTGGTGCGGTTGCCCAAGCCAATCTCGGTGGCAATCTTCGTGGCATCGATGATGTACATATTAATATGGTGCAGGGCCAGATACTTCTTCACGAAGTCGGGCAGGTGGTGCTTGGTTTCCTCAACATCCCAAGGTGAGTTGTAGAGGAAGGTACCATTGTCCTTCAGGCCGCGCAGGCAGTCGTACTTGCGGAGATAGCTCGGCACGTGGACAGCCACGAAGTCGGGCGTACCGACGAGGTAAGGAGCCAAAATGGGCTGGTCGCCGAAACGCAGGTGCGAGCAGGTGTAGCCGCCCGATTTCTTCGAGTCGTAGTCGAAGTAGGCTTGGCTGTACTTGTTGGTGTTGTCGCCAATGATCTTGATGGAGTTCTTGTTGGCACCCACCGTACCGTCAGCGCCAAGGCCGTAGAACTTGGCCTCGAAGGTACCCTTCGGCAGGATGCTGATTTCGGGCAGCAGCGGCAATGAACGGTGCGTCACGTCGTCGTTGATGCCGACGGTGAACTGGTTCATCGGGTTCTCGCTGGCGAGGTTGTTGAACACGCTCATAATATGGGCGGGAGTGGTGTCCTTTGAAGACAGACCATAACGGCCACCGATAATCATCGGCTTGTTGGCAGCCGGGATGTCCTTGCAGTTGGCGAAGGCTTCGACGACATCCAGATACAGCGGGTCGCCATTGGCGCCGGGCTCCTTTGTACGGTCGAGGACGCAGATGCGCTTGACGGTCTCAGGCAGCACTTGGCCGAGGTACTTCACGCTGAAAGGACGATAGAGGTGTACGCTGACCAAACCGAGTTTCTTGCCGTTGGCGTTCTCACGGTCGATGACGGTCTTGATGACGTCGGTGATGGAACCCATAGCAACGATGACGTCGGTGGCATCGGCGGCACCGTAGAAGGTGAACGGGGCATAGTTACGACCCGTAATCTTGCTCATTTCCTTCATATACTTGGCCACGATGTCGGGCAGAGCGTCATAATACTTGTTCTGAGCCTCGCGTGTCTGGAAGTAGATGTCGGGGTTTTGGGCAGTGCCACGGGTTACGGGGTGCTCCGGATTAAGGGCGCGCTCGCGGTATTCCTTCAAGGCTTCCCAATTGACCAATGGACGGAGGGCTTCCATATCGGCAGCCTCAACCTTCTGGATTTCGTGGGAGGTGCGGAAACCGTCGAAGAAGTGCAGGAAAGGCACGCGGCCTTCGATGGCGGCCAAGTGAGCCACAGGAGCGAGGTCCATAATTTCTTGCACCGAACCGGTGGCAAGCATAGCGAAGCCCGTCTGACGGGCACTCATCACGTCGGCGTGGTCGCCGAAAATGGACAAGGCTTGGGCGGCGAGGGCACGGGCCGAGACGTGGAACACGCCCGGAAGCAACTCACCGGCAATCTTGTACATATTGGGGATCATCAGCAAGAGACCTTGCGAGGCGGTGTAGGTGGTGGTGAGGGCGCCAGCCTGCAACGAGCCGTGAACGGCACCGGCGGCACCAGCTTCGGATTGCATCTCGACGACCTTTACAGTCTCGCCAAAGAGGTTCTTCTGACCTTTGGCAGCCCATTCATCGATATACTCGGCCATCGGCGACGACGGAGTGATAGGATAAATGGCGGCCACTTCACTGAACATGTAGGCAACATGGGCCGCAGCCTGGTTACCGTCGCAT
>CACXQO010000189.1 GCA_902769815.1 uncultured Bacteroidia bacterium
GTTCAGATACTCGAAATCAGCCTTTACCGTCACATCGAAATTGGGCATCACAAACTTGTTGTCAGCCACGGGAATCCTGAAGGTTTCGTCGTCAGCCTTATAGACCACCACCCCGTTAAACACATAATCAGGCTGAACATCAACGGAATAGGTGATTTCCTCGCCCATCATCGCCGAATTGACCGAAAGCGCGACTTGTCCACCGTTTTCATCTCCTATAACATTGATATTGTGCTGGTTGCAGTCTTCAACAATCCTACTCTCGTCAATACAACCGCCAAAACCCGATTCCTTATATAACGAACCGCTTCCGCAAGGCACAATCAACCGCAACTCTTCTCCACATTCATCAAAAAACTGATTAGCATTTCCAGTCAATTCAGGTGGAACACTCCCCAACATAATAACATTTTGAAGTGAACTGCAGCCAAAGAAGAAACCAGGTCCCATAGTTTCCACAGCGTTTCCAATAACCACATTTTTCAATCCTACGCAACTACTAAATACGGAATAACTCATAGCTTTAACCGTATTAGGAATGACCACATTTTCAAGCCTATCACATCCACCAAAAACATCATTTGAAAGGCTTCTAACATTACCCAAATCAATGGAAATCAAATTTTTACAACCACCAAACGCAAAGAATCCGATGCTGTCGCACAAGGGCGGAATCTGAACTGAAGTAAGGCCGTCGCACATATAGAATGCGTTGTTGCCAATTCTGGTAATGGTAGTCGGCAAATTGATTTCGGATAGACTGGTACATTCGCCGAACAACCAACCTTGAATCACTGTGACGCCATCCGGAATGTTTATGGACACGAGATTCGAGCAGGCTCGAAAGGCGCTACCACCTATTGAAGTAACCGATGAAGGGATATGTACAGAAGTCAGATTGGAACAGCCAGAAAATGCTCCCAACCCAATAGTCGTCACTGAGTTGGGAATCGTGATCGAAGTTAAACCATCGCAATGATAAAACGCCTCTTCACCTATGGCTACAATATGGTCTGGCACTTCGTATGACTCCAAAGCCGTACACCACCCAAAAACACCTTTCGGCAATTCGTGTATGCCCTCTGGCCAGTGTATAGAAGTGAGATTATTGCATTTACAGAAGGCAAATTCACCAATCTCCGTCAACGAATTGGGCAAATCGATGGAAGTCAGGCTGGAACATTCGAGAAAAGTCTCACGGCCAATGCTCCTGATGGCATTTGGGAACGTTATGGAAGCCAAATTGGTACAACCGGCAAACGCACCGTAATTATACCAAGAATGTCCTTCAATGGAATCGACTGAATTGGGCAACACAATCGATTCGAGGCTTTTGCAATCCTTAAACGTAGCATACTGGATGGTTGTGATGGCATTGGGAAGTGTGACTGAAACAAGATCTGCACTACCCTCAAAAGCACCATCGCCTATAAAAGTCACAGTATTGGGAATGTCGACGCTCAACAAACCCTCGCAGTAAGCAAAAGCGTGAGTTTCTATTTCGACCACCGTATAAATCCGTCCATTCACTGCGACCGTACTCGGAATGACAATATTGCCCGAATAGTCTTCGTCGCCGTATGTGACGCTGACCGTGCTCAACGAATCGCTTTTGACATTGTAACAAATGCCATCGACTTGGAAATCATAGGCCAAGGCTTGCACGGCGAAGCCAGCCAAAATCGCTAAGGTAAAGAATAATTTTTTCATAATTGTAATTATTTGATTGTTAATGATTTGATTTTCAATTTAACTACGGATTTTACGGATTATACAGATTCCAATTTGATGAAAATTCCGTCAAATCCGTGTAATCCGTAGTTTTTCATACTGCATTGACGATTTCCTCGAAAGTCCGTGTGTCGTCCGTGAGATTCATCTTCATCTGCTTGATGCGCGACTTGCGGCGGTAGTACGACTCGGTTTGGGTGTCCAAGAGGATGGAAATCACTTGGTTGGAGAAACCGTTCTTGGAGAGGCAGCAGATGCGCACGTCCCACTTGCCGAGTTTGGGATAGAGTTCAAGGAGACGCTGCGAGAAGCCGTCATACACCAAGTCGGTGAGGCTGATGAAGTCGGCCCAGTCGTCGTCGCTGAGGGCGAAGTTCATCGTGTCGGCGGTCACCTGCTCGCCAAGGCTTTGCGCCGTAGTGTAAACCTTGTTGCGCCCCATGATCTTACTCGTCATCAGCAGGTCTTTTTGCGAAAGCGTCTGACGGTCGCGGCGGAGGTCGTCGTTGGTACGGATGAGGTTTTCCATATCGCTCACCAACTCGTGGATGCGGTTTTGGTCGCGCTCCACCTGACTGCGGAACTGCTCCACGGCCAACTTGTGGTCGCTCACTTTCTTCCTCACAATCAGCACAATGACGAGCAATGCAATCACCGCTGCGGCAATGATGAGCCAAAGTTTGAGGCTGCTGTTGCGCATCACGACTTCCATCTCGCTCTTTTGGGCTTTCAGTTCGTACTCGGCCTTCAGGCGTTGTAGGTTATCGGAAGCGTGTTCCTTGTCGACCTGCATCATATTTTGCGTGAAAAGGTCTTGGTATTCAAGGGCTTTCTGCAAGTCGCCCTCGTTGTAGGCGATGGCGTAGAGCGTTTGGTACACCGACATTTTCAGTCCAGCCCTTTCGCTACGCAAAGCGGCTTCGAGATAAGGTTTGGCCTCGGCGTAATTCTCTGTGTAATAATAGAGTACGCCCATCGTCATATTGGCAATGTCGGTGTTGTTGTCGTCGAGTTCGCCCTCCAAGGCGCGGCGGACGCAAGTCATAGCCTCGGGATAGTTGCCCACAGGCAGGTAGTAGTCGCGACCCATCTCAAGGTAAATGTCGCTCTGCATGGCCTTATCATTTAACAAGGTGGCGATGCTGAAAGCCGTGTCGTAGTAATGCTTGGCTTGGGCAAACTGCTCCAACGACTTCGCCACGCGGCCACAGTTGCGCATCGTGGTCATTACTGCCGTGGAATCGTCGATTTGTCGGAAACATTCGATGGCTTCGCAGTGCATTTTGAGGGCATCTTCGAAGAGGCCGTGTTTGTTGTACATCGCACCGAGGTTGTCCTTGAGTTGGCCTTCCAAGCGGAGGTTTTCGGTGGTTTTTTCGCAGCCTTGCATCAGTTGCAAGGCTTGCAGGAAACGCTCGGCGGCCTCTTCCGAGAGGCGTTGCTGGCGCAGATTGGCACCTTCTTCATATAAGGCGCGCGCCTGTTGCAGGCGTTTGGCGGGCGAGTCGCAGGCGGTCATCATCGCGCCGATGGCGACGGCCAAGAGGATTAGGGATTTTAGTTTTGCTTTCATAGGCACATGTTTTATTGGTTGGTTGGGGATTGAAATCCCCGTTAAAGTCTGGTCGCCCATTCAGGGCTTCGACATCGCAAAAATATACAGAAAAAACGCTTGTCAAGAGGTTTTCGGGATGCCTCCCGGTTTTGTCCATGCTTTTTGTGGATTGTCCAATATTATTTCATTGGAAATCAACGATATGATTTTTGGATGGACAAAGTTTTGTCGCTATGATTTTTGATGAAACCCCGAAAAAAGCGGCCGTTTTACAGGCAAAAAATTGGCCTTTTTTCATGAAAAGGCTTGTGGTATGGGAAAATGTTTGTAATTTTGCCGTTGGATAATTCCCGCCACGCTTCCCGCTGAACAGCGTACCAGGGCGGGATAATTTATTTTACCCATGAGATACATGAAGCAACCCGCCTCCCTTGAGGAACAAATTGATTTGCTGAAACGGCGTGGATTAATGATTGACAACGAGGCCGAAGCCTTTGCGGTATTGGAGCGGGTCAGTTATTTCAGGTTGGCTTCCTATTGGCGAGTATTGGAAGAAGACAAAGCGCAACATGTGTTCAAACCCAACAGCCATTTCAGCAATGTCCTCACACTCTATCGTTTCGACAGCGAATTGAAATCGCTTGTTTTCAATTCCATTCAGCGTATTGAAATTGCCGTGCGTACAAAGATGATTCAACAGTTTTCGATGAAGTATGGCTCGTTTTGGTTTATGGATAAGCAGTTGTTTGCCAGTGAGGATATTTTCCGAAAAAACCTCGTCATCTTGCGCAATGCGGTTGAAAGAAGTATTGAGGATTTTGTTTTGGAGCATTTTCAGCGTTATGACGAGCCAGATATGCCGCCCGTATGGAAAAGCCTCGAACTGGCTACGCTTGGCATTTTGTCTCGTATGTACAGCAATTTCGCCGACAATGCCTTGAAAAAACAAGTGGCCCGAAGTTTCACCATTCCTCAGCATGAGTTTATGCGCAATTGGCTGGAAAATTTGACCATCATACGCAATGTCTGCGCTCATCATGCACGTTTGTGGAATCGTAGTTTTGTCGTCCGTCCAAGTATGCCGCATCATCTGCAACTTCCATGGATAACAGATTATTCGTTCCCTATAATTCGCCTCTACCCCCAACTTTGCTGCATCGCCTATTGGCTTCGTGCCATCGACCCACAAAGCACCTTCGTTGCCGACCTCAAGGCGTTGTTGGTGAAATATCCCACCGTCGACCCTGCCGCTATGGGCTTCCCAAAAGGCTGGCTGCAAGAGCCGCTTTGGTTGCAAAACTAAAAGCTGGTTGCATTATTAAATCACAGCCTTCCAAGCCAATGTGAGAAGAAAATATCGTCAACAGAGTAGTCAATTCCCTCAAGACTGACCTCAACATTGAGCAACCCTTTTTCGCTAAGCGACTCAGCCAACTTCCGCGAAGCCGATGCGCCGCCAATCTGATACCGCTTCAGGAAATCGGCAGCAGTAATCTGCCTGACACTCCCCTCCTTGGCTACTGCAATAAGATAGTTCCATTGCTTGTCGGTCAACATCTGGCGGTATTGCAAATAAACAGCCTCGCTTTGCTTCAACAATTGATTGCAAGTGCTTTTCACTTCGG
>CACXQO010000190.1 GCA_902769815.1 uncultured Bacteroidia bacterium
GGTACGAAAACCTTTGGACATGAGACAAAGCCCCGGCGCAAAAAAGTCGGGGCTTCGCTGTAAAAAAACCGAGGGCGTGACTTGTTTTGACACACCCTCTTTGATTTCATAATGTCCATATTAATGTCCACATTTGGTTTTCGTTTCGGAACGGATAATGCGCTAATTTTGCAGTCGAATTGATATGGACAAAATGGCATTCCTACAATGAAACAAGAAATCAACCCACAGGATACGAATCGGGCACAAGCATTTGAGCTATGGATGAAGTCGCCCATGCCAATGGTGACGCTTACCAAGACCTTCGACGTGACGCGGCTTTATAAGGTGAGCAGACGAAAAGGGTTGAAATTCAATGCGATTTTGTGCTGGTGCATCGGCAAGGCAGCAAGCCAGATGGAAGAGTTTTACTTGCTTCCCGAACATGGGAAATTGTTCAAATTCGACCGTTTAGCCATCAATGTCATCGTAAACAACAAGGTTGGTGGTATCAGTTCGTGCGACATTCCTTATACTGATGATTTTGGGCTGTTTAGCACCGAATACTTGACTTTGACTCAATCGGTGAGTTTGTCATGTAAAAGCTCTTTCGAGGCTGATTCTATGGTCATCGGGACTTCGGCAATGACTGTCACAGAATTGGATGGCATCATCAACCAATATACAGACCAGTTCTGCAATCCTATGGTAATGTGGGGCAAATATCGCAAAGGTTGGCTCAAAGTCACCTTACCCATATCCTTCCAGTTCCATCATGTGCAGATGGATGGTGGACATGGAGCAAGATTTTTGGATGAATTACAAAAAACCATAAAGGTCTTTGAGTATGACAGTAATATTGAACTCGGCCGCTGAACGATCAACCGTATTGTGAATAAGAAGAAAAATGTATTGATATGGAATTATCAAATTGGTTTAAGGGGTTCGAGAAAGGCATAGCACGGCTTTCACCAGAGCAACGGTCGGTTTTCTTCGCGGAATGTGGAAAGAACTGTGTGAAAGGCGGTACGCTTTCGGTTTACCAAAAGCTCTATGAGGACGCTAAAGGTGACATGGATGTTTTCTTCGAGATGGCCAATGATTTGCCCGGAGTGAAAGGTGAGGTCGTCGAAAAAGGTCGTGTCTATCGGCTGGTCTTTTTGGAATGCACTTGTGAATTGTGCAAAAAAGGATATGTCACAACACCTTTGCTCTGTGAATGTTCGCGCCAAAGCGTGATTTATTCGATGCAAAGTTTGTGGAAAGGCAAAAATTTCACCGTAACGCTTTGTCATTCCATCTTAGGTGGTGGACCGGATTGCGAAATGAGGATAGAGGTAGAAAAATGAACACGAAAATATGAAAACACTGAAATTGATAACGCTTACCGCTGCACTGCTGATGACGGTTTCGGCATTGGCTCAAAACCAAAACTTAGTCGGGCATATTACTGATGAAAACGGCGAACCTATGCCCTTCGTGAATGTGGTGTTGCTTTCGCTTCCCGACTCGACCTTTGTGCAAGGCACGGTGACCGACGAGCAAGGCTCATTCAATTTGCCGACCGACAAAAATGACGGCTTGTTAAAAGTGTCGTGTGTGGGCTACCAAACCCAATTTGCAAAGCCAAAAAACGGCCTGACCATCCAGATGACGATGGATGCACAACTGCTCGGCGAGGTGGTTGTGAAGAGCCAGTTGCCACAAACGCGGCTGACAGGTAACTCGATGATTACCACCATCCAAGGCTCGGTGCTTGAGGATTCGGGGACGGCACAAGAAATGCTGACCAAAGTGCCTGGAATGACGGGCAGCGAGGACGGCCTTGAGGTCTTGGGCAAAGGCGCACCTATCGTCTATATCAACGGTCGGCTGATGCGTGACGACACTGAACTGCGCCGCCTGCGCAGCGACGACATCCGCGATGTGGAAGTCATCAACAACCCAGGAGCGCAATATGACGCCACGGTGAGGGCTGTGGTCCGCATCCGCACCAAGAAACAACAAGGTGACGGTCTCAGCCTCGACCTGAACCTGACCGACGACCAAGACTTGCAGTACGGCTTCAACACGCCACGAGGAAAACTCGGCTTGAACTACCGCAAAAACGGTGTCGATGTATTTGGTTCGGTGTATTACAGGCATACGGATTACCGCCAATACAGCAGCTTGGAGGAAATGGTCAACACCACCAAGGTGTTCCGTCAAGTGGGCCCCTACACCATGACTTGGAAAAACGACCAACTCGTTTATACCGCTGGTGCCAACTGGCAAGTCTCCGACAACCATTCCTTAGGCATCCGCGCCGATTTGACGCAATATCTCGGCGGCGAGAACAAGGTCATTTATGATGAGGATGTCTTCGAAAACGACGCTTTCCTCGACCATCTCTACAGCGTGCAGACCAGCAAGGAAACCAAGCCGCTCGGTATCCTCACCAACGCCTATTACAACGGCACAGCGGGCAAACTCGGCATCGACTTCAACTTTGACTTTCTGAACACTGCGACCAACACCGACCGTGAAAACGTGGAGCAGAGCCAGATAGAAGACGATTTTGTCAGAAGCAGATCTGGGGCGGAAAGCAGGCTGTATGCTTCCAAGTTGGTGCTTTCCTATCCCGTTTGGAAAGGCAGCATCGAGGCTGGCACCGAGATGACCTTTGCCAAACGTCACAACACCTATTGGATTGACAAGCAGACCATTGCCAACACCGATGCCGACATCACGGAAAACAATATCGCTGCCTTTGCGCAATACGCCTGCGATTTCGGGAAATGGGGTCAAACCAGTATTGGAATGCGTTACGAACACACGCTTTTGGACTATAGGGATGTGACCAACAACGATTTCCTCTATCGTCCGCAGGACGAGTTCTTCCCGACTGCCTCCTATTCTGTTGCCTTGGGCAAGGTGGAGATGGGCCTGTCGTATGGCATCAAGACCAACCGCCCGAGTTTCTTCGCGATGAACGACGCCGTCACCTACATCAGCCGCTATTCGATGCAGGCGGGTAACTCGCAACTGCTCAACGAGCGAATTCAAGACCTTACGCTGAATGTCGGCTACAAATGGCTGGCGTTCACGGCTTCATATTCGCATTGCAAAAACCCCATCACGCAATGGGCCTACCTCACCGATGGCGATGCCGCACTCATCAAACACATCAATCTCGACAAGCCTGTCAACACCATCGGAGCCTTTGTTTCGGTGACGCCGAGAGCGGGTATTTGGTCGCTCAACGCCACTGCAGGCGTGGAAAAGCAAGACCTTTGGCTCGACCTTGAGGACATCCATACGCCCGAAGGTACACGCAGGGCCTATTTCGACAAACCCATCTTTACTTTCAACGCTTTCAACACTTTCAGTTTCAAGCACGATTGGAAAATTGATGTCAACTTTATGTTTCGCTCGCGCGGCCATCAGTTGAATTTCTACAACGATTACGACTATATGAACCTTGGTGTTGTCGTTCAAAAGAGTTTCCTGAAGGATAAGTCGCTCACCATCCGCGCCGCCGTGCTCGACATCCTGCAACGCTGTGGAATGAACGAATACAGCGATATGGGCTACTACCAAATCCAGCAAAACAACGTTTTTTCGACGCATAAGTTCCAAGTTTCGGTGTTTTATCGCCTGAACTCGACGCGCAGCAAATACAAGGGCACGGGCGCAGGCAAAGATGCGCAGGAAAGGATGAAATCGTAGGTGGGAGGAGGATTCATCACAATACCAATTTGGCCTTAAGCCGCTGACGAGCCTTGGTGACTGAGGCAGGCGAGATGCCCAAAAGAAGGGCTTGCTTGCTTACGGAAAACTGAAGTCGGGAAAGCATTATTAGGCGAATGTCGCCACGGGTGAGGTTGGGATGCTCCTCCCGAAGCGATTCAGGCGTGAGGGAGAAACCGTTTCGGAACACACGTTCCATTTCAACCCATTCATTGTCCTGAATATAACGAGGCGCGGCATGAAGCTCTTGCAGCAGGTGGTTCTGGCCAGCAAGGGAATGGATCAAGAGATAGGATTCAACATCACCCTCTGGCCCATTGCCTTCGCGAGGCATAAACGACTCGCGCTCATCGTTGCCGGCGCGAATGACCATCAAAAATGCTCGCACGTTTTTACCCAAAATCTCGGACAATTGAGGGATGCTGAGTGCCGCACCGCCTTCCACGCAAGTATGCGCCAGCCCAATGCCGACAAGCATCAGTTGGTAATAAAGCATCTCGGCGTCTTTCCCTTGCAAACCGAAAGACTGAGTGATGGCGGCAATCGACTCCTGCTTGAAGCCCACTTGGGTGTCGATGTAATCCTCGAAAGAGGTAGCCGAAGCCTTGTTATCCATCACCAATTTGAAGAGTTGAGGCTCGTCGATGGCGAACCAAAGGAAAGCCAAACCCATCCCCTTGAAAGGAGGGTTCAGGGAAAAGCCTGCGCCTACTCGCTCCTTGAACAAACGTCGGGCTTCGGTGCGGACGGCTTCAAGAACGCCTTCCATAGAGCCGAACTTAGAGAAAATGGGATTGACACCACAACCCAAAGCCGAAGAAAGGCTTCGCGCCGTGAGAGCGGAAGTGCCGCCTTTTCTCACGATGTCAATAGCAGCAGCAAGTATTTTTTCTTTCGTTATGCTAGTCGGTCTTGCCATAATAAAACATCTGTTCCGTTATTATCCGCCGCAAAAGTAGGGAAATCCCATGCAATTCCGATGCGTTTTAGTAATAAAAATGACGCAAAGTCCATAGAATTGTCCATATAGGATTTTCATTTCGAAACGGATAATACTGTATTTTTGCAAACGTTTAGATATTAAAATTTAGCCATGGAACAAAAATTTTGCCAGAGCTGCGGGATGCCGCTCACCAAAGAAATCCTCGGCACCAATGCCGACGGAAGCAAAAACGAAGAGTATTGCATGTAT
>CACXQO010000191.1 GCA_902769815.1 uncultured Bacteroidia bacterium
CTCAGTCCTACGGTGCATATTGAACAGTTCGGGATTTTGCTTGCGTTGCCATGCCCTCTCTGCATTGGCATACACATAATCAATCATCGCCTGAAGTTGTCCCTTATGCGTAAGCACACGATAATACGGCGGCGCATCGTACAGGTCCCTTCAAAACCCAACTTTCGGGCTTCAGCCTTGCAGCCCTGCATATAACCCCGCACCACTTCCTTGATGCTGCGCGTCATGGTGCGCCTGACCTGCAAAACGATATGGTGATGGTCGGGCATCACCTTGTCCGCAAGGATTATTATCTCAGGGCAAAGCGCTAACATTCGCTGTTGCTGGTTGATGAGCACCCAGCCTATGGCTGTCTTTTCCACCTCGACCCGTGTGCCGTTGTGGGTGAGTTTGCCGAAAATGGGTTCTCGTCCCTTGGCCACCATTGTCACATGCACGATGCACGGCTTGCGCCATGCGCCGGGCTGCTGCCATGTGGAGGTTTCGTTGGGTATGTTGTTGATGGTGTTCATTCTCGTTTGGGGCTTTTGCGGCGGGAATGGAATTCCCGTGGTAGGGACAGAACCCTGACGCAAAAGTAAGATTTATTTCGGCATGAAAGGCTCAAAGCGTCTTTTTTGAAAAAAACTATGAGCCTGTGCTGCGATTTGGCATAGGCTTGCTTTTTCTTTGCAGCGTGAAACAAAAGCGGTCTGAAAAATATGTCAATAATGGTTGTGTTTGGGAAAAATGTTTACCTTTGCGTCAAATTGGATGAAGCAAAGCTCTTACCAAATTAAACAATGTGTTATGAGAAATGTAGAACTTGACCTGAAGAAAGTAGGCGAAATCGGCGGTGACTTCATTATTCCAGCTTATCAGCGAGGCTATCGCTGGAATGAAGAGGTGAGAATGTTGCTTGACGATATTGCTTCGGTACCCGAAGGGGAGAACTATTGCCTACAACCTATCGTGGTGAAGAAATTAGAGAACGACAGTTTTGAGTTGATTGACGGACAACAAAGACTTACGACCCTGTATCTGATTTTGAACTATCTCAAGACTTATCTGCCAAGATTGAACATCAAATTCAGCATCGACTACAAAATCAGAAAGGACAGCAAAAAGTTCCTGACAGAAATTGATTTTTACAACGTCAAGAAAAAAGTCAGTAACATTGACGAACTCTTTATCAACAGAGCGGTTCAAACCATCAGTGACTGGTTTGAGAGAACGCCCGATGCCAACAATGCTGCAATTCGCATGGCTGACAAACTCAACAACAAAGTAAGTGTCATTTGGTATGAGATTGATAGTAAGGAGGATGCAACCGTCCTATTTACACGACTCAATATCGGTAAAATCCCGCTGACCAATGCAGAGCTTGTTAAAGCCATCTTTTTAAGCCGCAACAATGGCATTGACAAACGTTATCAACTTGAAATTTGCACACAGTGGGATTCGATTGAAAACGAATTGCACGACGATGGATTTTGGGGATTTATAACAAACAAAGATTCAGATGACTTTCCAACAAGAATAGAGTTTTTGTTTGACCTAATGGCAGGCAAGCGAGATGACGACCGAGAAAGGCTCCGCACTTTTTTCTGGTTTGCCAAAAAAACGCGTTCCAATGAATTCATGGACAAAAAAATCGACCTCTGGAAAAAAGTAGTCGAAAACTACCAAAGACTGAAAGAATGGTTCAATGACCATGAATTATACCATAAGATTGGCTATCTCATTGCCGTTGGACAAAAAACGCTTGGCGAGTTGATCAACGATTCCTCAAAGATGACCAAAACAGGTTTCCGCAAATCTTTAGACGAACTAATCGCCAAAAGTATTGATTTTGGAAAGGATTATCAGGACTTGAAATACGGCAACGATGATGGTAATATCAACAAAATCTTGCTTCTGTTCAATGTGGAGAGTGCAAGGAAGAACGGCGACAAAACGATGCGTTTTCCATTTTGGCTGCACAAGACACAAAAAGGCGGATGGTCTCTCGAACACATCCATGCACAAAACTCGGAAGGTTTGAAAACACGCCAGCAATGGAATGAATGGCTTGACCTTCATGTGCAATCTTTGCGAAACATTAATGCTGAAAAGAATTCGGAACTTGCAAATGAGATTGAAAGTCGCAACAGGGAAGGATTCAGCGGCGACACATTCAACTCTTGGTTTGACAAAACAATTGCTGCTTTTGGGATGGAAAGCAATCTCGACTACATTGACCTGTTGGGAAACATGGCTTTGCTTGGAAAGTTCGACAATTCTGCTCTTAACAACTCCACCTTTGACGTGAAGCGCGACAAAATAATTGAGATGGACAAGCAAGGAAGCTATATTCCCGTTTGCACTCGCCGTGTGTTTTTGAAATACTATACACCTTCAGAAAAGAACCAACTACACTTTTGGGGAGAAGATGACCGGAAAGCCTATTTGAAGGCAATGAATGAAACTTTGAAACCCTATCTTTCAATCATAGGAAAGGAAATCAGCCATGAATATTAATGAATGTACTTTTCAAAGCGTGTTTGGCGAGCATATCGCATCAGACGGAACCAAATACAAAATCAACAAAATAGAGATTCCTATCATACAAAGAGATTACGCGCAAGGCCGACAAACCAGCACAGTAAAACGGGTTAGGGAACGCTTTCTTAACAACATATTTGATGCCATTAAAAACCATCGGCATCTTACCCTAGATTTCGTATATGGCGAAATCAACGACGGCAAACTGACACCTCTTGACGGACAGCAACGACTCACTACCTTATTTCTACTTCATTGGTATGCCTCAAAAAAAGATAACATAGACGAAGATCAATGGGCTTTTTTGAGGAATTTCAGTTATTACACTCGCCCCAGTTCGGATGACTTCTGCCAGAAACTAACAGAATTCAAGCCAAGATTTGAAATAGTTTTGTCCGATGAAATAAAAGACCAAACATGGTTTCAATATCAATGGCAAAACGATCCGACCATCACAGGAATGTTGGTGATGATTGATGCCATCCACGAATTGTTTGGAAAAGAAACGGGGCTATGGCACGCTCTTGTCGATGAACAATCGGTGTCGTTCTATTTCCTCCCCATCAGCGAAATGGGCCTGACTGACGAATTGTACATTAAAATGAATTCTCGTGGCAAACCATTGACTTCATTTGAGCATTTCAAGGCCGAATTTGAGTCTTTGGCCGAAAAAGTCAATCACGATATTGCTGAAGAATTCCGTCATAAGTTCGACTTGGACTGGACCGACATGCTGTTTCCTTATCGCGGCGGGAATGACATCATTGACGATGAGTTCATGCGATATTTCTTCTTCGTCAGCGACTTGCTTTGCTACATACAAGACAAACCTTTGCAGAAAGATGAGTTCAAATTAGCCAAAATACTATACAGTTTTGAGAATCCAGACGCAATAGACAATCTTAATTTCCTAAAATCAGCATACGATTGCTGGTGCGGTTTCAACATTGACGAGTTCTTTGGCAAACATTTTTCTGGTAACCAATTCCAATCGGGCAAGACAAAGATTTTCCAAGACAATCTTAACCTTTTCAAACAATGCTGCGATGAATACGGCGAATATGTTGACAGTGGAAACAGAACGCGCAAATTCCCGTTAAGTCTGACACTGCTTCTATATGCTGTGATAGTGTATCTGCAAAACAGGCAGAATATTTCCGAAAACGATTTCCAAAGGAGAATCAGAATTGTTCGCAACCTGATTTGGAACTCTCGGTTCGAAATTCGTGCCGATGCCCAACGCAACAATATGCCCGTATTACTGGCGGAAACCAAAGAGATAATTCTTACAGGTATTATTCCAGAGAAAGGAGCCTATAACCAGAGACAAAGAGAGGAGGAGCTTGCCAAATCAGAATGGCTTAAGCAAAACCGGCAGTACGAAGAAGAATTGTTCCATCTCGAAGACCACAACTTGCTTTATGGATGCATCGCTATCATTGGCACTGAAAACCCATCCAATTTCAACAAATTCAGAAAACTTTTTAACATTTGTGAACGCAAACTGATTTCAAGGGCTTTATTAACCATTGGCAACTATTCGCAACGGCTTGATTGGCGTTGGCAGCTTGGAACGAGAAATGATTCCACTTGGCGAGACTTGTTCCATCCTTCCAACCAGCGCAAAGGCTTTGAAAACACCAAAAACGCTCTTAACAGCCTACTCAACAGACTTGAAGAAGTAAGTGACAATGCCTTGTTGGAAAACGTCGAACATTATCTAAACGATATTGCTACTCCAAAGGATCTTCGTTATTATTTTGTAAAATATCCAGTTATGCTTTCTGATACTTATGGAATGTATTATTCCTATGACGATGGAGCCTACCATACCGCCAAGATGCACACATCAGAAAGACTTGTAAGGCATTGGAACGTGTTCACCCTCGCATTGCATGATAGATTAGAGCGAAAGTATGGTTTAGGAGACTATGGCGACCGTTTGCAACTTACAGAGGAATTTTCTCTTCAGTATTTCAACGACAAGATTGTCATTTACGAGTCCGATGCCGATGGCAACGAAATTAACCAAGATGTGTACCAAATCGAACAAGACGAGGATGGTATCGATATAAAAGATAGAGTGGAACAAGGAGTTGAAGTTGTGAAACAGATTGTTGGAGAGTAAAAAGAAGAGTTTTTTCAAAGCCTGTGCAGCGATTTAGCACAGGCTTTTTATATCTTTGCGCCATCAAAATGTATGAGTATGTCTAAAAACCAAATCAACAAATACGTCTGGCTTGTAGAAACGCTCTACCGCGCCAAGAAAATCACCCTGAAGGAAATCAACCGCAGGTGGCTCGAAACCGATTTGAGCGAGGGTCTGGAGATTCCGCGCCGCACGTTCCACACTTGGAAAAACACGGTGGAAGATGCAACGCTGGCTGCTCAACAGTATGTCGGTCAGCAACACGCTACTTGAAAACAAATCGCTCAGCGACCGCATTTTGCTTGAAAACATACCATCGGGACAGGATTTCTTGGACACGGTGATGGCCGCGATGAAGAAAAGTAAGGTGTTGGAAATCACCTACAAGGGTTATTGGAGAGAACACGAAAGCACTTTCAGAGTGGCGCCTTATTGTGTGAAATTGTTTCGCCAACGCTGGTATTTGGTCGGCAACAGCGTTTATGAGGGCAAAATCCGCATCTACTCTATGGACCGCGTTTTGGAGGCCAAACTGACGGACGCGCCTTTTTCCTATCCCAAAGATTTCAGTCCCGAGGTCTATTTTGAGGGCTGTTTCGGTGTCATCCGTGGCGACGGAACCGGAATAGAAACGGTGAAGATTAAGGTTAATGCCAACCAAGCCAACTACCTGCGTTCCTTGCCTTTGCACCCAAGCCAAAAGGAAACCGAGCGCAACGCCGACCATAGCATTTTCACCCTGCAAGTCCGCCCGACCTTCGATTTCCAGCAAGAACTCCTTTGGAACGGCGACGCGCTTGAAGTGCTGGAACCACTTTGGCTGCGGCAAGAGTTGGCGGGCACAGTGAAACGGATGTGGAATCATTACAACACAAAATGAAAGACTTCGCCGCCATCGACTTCGAGACCGCCAACAACGAGCGCACAAGCGTGTGCAGCATAAAACTCAAAATACCACAATTCAGCCCTCTATACCAATAAAATATAGCCCATTAAAAATGAGATATATAAACTATATTTCTAAAAATTTTACACAAAATTTTACACAAATCGTTCCCTTTTCTGGAATTGTCAGTATTTTTGCAGAAATATCACGCCTATGAGTACCATACAAGAATTGTCGGTTTTGCGGGAAAAGGAAGACCACATCGAGTTTAAGGAAGCGACACGCAATTACCCTTTTGCTGGCGGTCAGCACACCGACCCGAAAGACAGAAGGCACTGTGTATTAGGCTATATCGTCGCATTGGCCAATGAACGAGGCGGCAGGCTCGTGTTAGGTATGACCGACAACATTCCTCACAAGGTGGTAGGGAGCGATTTTGCAGCGGATAAAACTGGGGCTTTGGAGGACGAAATCTATGAGAGGTTGCATATCAGGGTGAGAACCGAAGAACTCTACGACGAGGCACAAAAGCGCGTGTTGGTCATCAATGTGCCGTCGCGTCCCATCGGGAAAGCGCTTCGTTTTGAGGGCGTTCCGCTGATGCGTATTGGCGAAAGCCTCCGTGAAATGGACGACGCAGAGTATTTCTCCATCATTTCGGAGCAATCGCCTGATTTTTCAGCAACCATCTGTAACGGGCTGACCATCGGCGACCTTTCCGAGCCAGCGATTGCCAACCTGCGGAACCGCATTTACCAAAAGCAAAACAACCCCAACATACTGACCATACCCGAAAGGCAATTGCTCACCGACTTGAATTTGATGAACGCCGAGGGCAAATTGACCTACGCGGCTTTGATATTGCTGGGGAAAAGCGAAATCATCAACCAGTATTTGCCTCAAAACAACATCGTGATTGAATATCGGGCCAACCACGCGCAAATCCGGCATAGCGCGAGGCAAGAGTTCAAAGAGCCTCTCGTCATTGCCATCGACAAGGTTTGGGACTACCTCAACCAACCAGCCAGCAATCCGACACAGCACATCGAACTGATGCCGCAAATCCTTGACATCCCGTCATTCAACAGCGAAACCATCCGTGAGGCCGTGCTGAATGCCATGATGCACAGGAGTTTCCAAATGGGCGGCGACATTTTCATCAGGCAATACCCCGACGAGATAACCATTTGCAATTCAGGAGGTTTTCCATACGGCGTAAATTTGGATAACTTACTGACTATCAATAGTTCTCCACGCAGCAGGCTTCTGACAGAAGTCGTCGAAAAAACCGGATTGATTGAGCGGTCGGGGCAAGGTGTGGACATTATGTTCCGCAATTGCCTGATGGAAGGCAAGGCCTTACCCGATTATTCGGCTTCCGATGATTACCAAGTGCAACTTTCGATAAGTGCCCCTGTCGTTATGCCTTATTTGGCGTTGCTTATCCGCGATTTCCAAAACTCAAGAGCGATTGACAAGCAGTTGAGCGTGTTCGACATGCTCACCTTATATTCCATCGCTTGCCACAACGACACCTATTTTTATCCCAATAGCATCAAGAAACTGCTTGAAGAAGAGCTAATTATACCCGACACTTACTTCCAATACATTCTGTCCGACACTTACTTCAAGCACTTCCCACCCGTGGCAAATGGCGTTTTCAAGGCAAGCGACATCAGGCAGGTCTATTACCTTTTGCAGCGCGATGGCGACATCAGCATGTCCGATTTCATTCAGGTTTTCGCCAACGAATATTCAGTGAAGCAAACCCGGACTTTGGTCGAAAAGATGTTTGAAAACCAGATCATAGGCAGAGAAGGAAAAGGAAAAGCCACGCGCTACAAATGGACAAAGTCCAAAAACGGAGAAATATAGCCCATTTATAATCAGATACTTAACCTTTTTTACACCGAATCGTTCCCTCAATGAACAACTTCGCCGCCATAGACTTCGAGACCGCCAACAACGAGCGCACAAGCGTGTGCAGCGTGGGCGTGGTGATTGTTCGCGAGGGCGAGTTTGTGGACTCGTTCTATTCGCTTATCCAGCCGGAGCCGAACTATTACCTATATTGGAACACCCTCGTTCACGGCATTACCAAGGAGGACACCGAGGACGCGCCCGTGTTTCCATACGTCTGGCGACAAATCGAGCCGCTTATTGAGGGCTTGCCGCTGGTGGCGCACAACAGTCCTTTCGATGAAGGCTGCCTGAAGGCCGTGATGCGTTGCTACCAAATGGATTACCCTGACTATCAGTTTTATTGCACTTGCCGCGCCTCGCGAAAGCATTTTGGGAAACGATTGCCCAACCATCAACTGCACACCGTGGCGGCGGCCTGCGGATTTGAGCTTATCAACCATCATCACGCCTTGGCCGATGCCGAGGCTTGCGCTTGGATTGCGCGGGAGATTTTGTGAAAATGGAAAAATTTCCGTAATTTCCGCTTAAAAATGGAAAAATTTCCAAGAAACAACCTATGAAAAAGGAAAAAACTCCGTATTTTTGCCGAAATTTATGCAAAAATGGAAAATTTTCCAAAAATCGGAGAAGCCTTGCCTGAAGTTATGATAGCCAATGGCGACAAGAAATATTCCTATTACTTGTCTGACTTGGTGAAAAAAGGACGTATCAAAAAGGTGATGCCTAAAATCTACACTTCCAACTTGAACGAGTCCGAAGAGGTCATCGTAAGGCGAAACCTTTTCCTCATCTTGGGACGATTGTTTCCTGAAGCCGTTGTCAGCCATCGCTCGGCAATCGAAATGAAACCAACCGTTTCTGGCGACTTATTCCTGACCTACAAATACACCAAAAAGATAACGCTGCCAGGGCTTATCATCCATCTTTTGGAGGGTCAATCGGGCCAGCCGGAGGACACGCCTTTCGTCAACGGGCTTTTCATCGCTTGTCCCGAAAGGGCATTTTTGGAGAATCTTCAAACCGCCTATCAGAAAAAAGACGGAGGGAAATGCCTGCCACAATCCGTCATCGAAGAACGTTTGGAGAAAGTCATCAGAATCAATGGCGAGACTGCCATCAATGCCTTGCGCGACAAGGCGAAAGTGCTTTCGGAACGGTTGGGGATGACTGACGAATACGCACGATTGGACAAACTCATCGGTGCCTTACTCTCAACACGCGACGCAAACATCCTGACCTCACCTTTGGCCACGGCACGGGTTTTCGGAGAACCTTACGACCCTCATCGTTACGAGTTGTTCCAAAACCTATTCACCGTGCTCAATGACGACGTGTTCCCGTCCTACCTCGAAAACAGTCCGACCACTTTGGCTTACCGCAATTTCGCCTTTTTCGAAAGTTATTTTTCCAACTATATCGAAGGCACGGAATTTACCATCGACGATGCCAAACAGATTATTGAGACCAATCTTCCCCTACCCGCAAGAAACGAAGATTCACACGATATGTTGGGAACATTTGCCATCGTTTCCGACCGTCGGGAAATGTCAATCGTGCCCTACACCCCTGACGAATTGATTGAACTATTGCAAGCAAGGCACAAAAAGTTGCTTTCTGCCCGTCCAGAGAAGCATCCTGGGCTGTTCAAGATGCAAAACAACCGCGCCGGAAACAGTCTTTTCGTTGATTACGAACTCGTCAAAGGCACCTTGAAAAAAGGATTCGATTTCTATCGGGCTCTTCGCTCGCCTTTCGCGAAAGCCGTCTTTATGTTGTTTATGGTCAGCGAAATACATCCCTTTGATGACGGGAACGGTCGTGTTTCACGCATTATGATGAACGCGGAACTGACCCACGCTAACGAAACAAAAATCATCATCCCAACGGTTTTCAGGACGGATTATTTGGATGCCTTGCGGAAATTCACCCGTCAAAGTGACCCAACCGCCTTGATTCGTGCTTTGAGTAGAGTCCACCGCTTCAGTGCGCAACTCCAAACCGAAAATTTTGAAACCCTGCAACTCCAACTGGAACGCGCCAACGCCTTTTCAGACTCGGAAGACAAAATACTTAGATTTTAATGAGCACAATGAACAGTGTTGGACACCATCGCGGCCAAGTCGCGGCGGGAACTGAACGATACTTTTCCATCGTTCACGCAACAATATTTGCCCAAATACGGCCGTCCCCACGTCGGCGACATTGAGAATTTGCCCATTGCCATCGTCATCGAGCAAAGGAAACCAACTTCAAACTCCCGCTCCACAGTAGGCACATATACAGACATTTACGCCCTGCTTCGTCTGTTGTTTTCGCGCATTGGGCAGCCTTTTGTGGGCTATTCGGATGCCTTCTCGTTCAACCACCCATCGGGGAGTTGTCCGCGTTGCGCCGGCTTGGGCGAAATCCGCGAGTTGGACATCCACAAGTTGGTCGATTTCGACAAGTCGCTCAACGACGAGGACACCATTCATTATATTGCCTTCGGCAAGGGCGGCTGGCGCTGGATTCGCTATGCCCACAGCGGCCTTTTCGACCTCGACAAGAAAATCAAGGACTACTCGCCCGAAGAACTCGACTTGTTCCTTAACTCGCCGCAAATCAGACTGAAAAACCCACCCTCGAACTGGCCGAAAAGTGCCAAATATGAAGGTCTCATCCCGCGAATGTATCGCAGCATCATCAATTCGGAGGAAGGCCTGCTCCATGCTGCCGTGCTCAACCCGATGCTGACGATGGGCACCTGCCCCGACTGCAAAGGAACACGCCTCAACGAGAAAATCCGCTCCTGCAAAATCAACGGCGTGAATATCGCCGAAGTGACTGCAATGAGCATCAGCGACTGCCGCAAGTGGATGGAAACCATTGACAATCAACTTGCAGAAGACATCAAACACGCCACCATTGAA